>JAKSRZ010000058.1 GCA_024403375.1 Lachnospiraceae bacterium | reverse complement strand
ATTTAGCTTTTAATTCAAGAACCTCAGATTCAATGTATGCCATGATTATCCCTCCTATTAATGATGGTATTATACAGTATAACCGACGTATGTTCAAGTTATACCGACATTGTACCGACATATGTAGTGACAAAAATACAGAGTAACATGAAAATTGCGGTTCATATTACTCTGTATCTCTTTCGTTTAGCCAACCCGGTAGCAACAGTGCTCGTTTTTCTGTATTACTGTTTTATGAACACTGCGCTAAATGCGGAGGTTCTTTTTATTTGTCGATATCAACATTTACATATTCTCTCTTGGATTTACCCTCTTTGAAGGAATCATCCTCAAAAAGATCATCGAATCCATCATCTGTTTCGTCCTGATCTTTTACAACATACTTTTTATAAAGGGTATAACCGGTAAAGCCAATGGCTGCAAGGGAAACTACACAGCTTACAAACTTAAATATTTTCTTCATACGCACGTCCTTTCTGCCTCTCAAGCCTCAAGTTTTTTATTATTCTACTCTTTTCAAAAATACAATTCAAGCAAAATTTCATTAAGTCTTTTTCTCATTGTTCTTTATTTTGCAGGGTGCTATAATATGAATGCTGACAGCAATTCAGCCTTATACGATTACAAATTCGAGGTGCAAAAATGTACGATTATCTTATTGTCGGAGCCGGGCTTTATGGTGCAACCTTTGCAAGACTTGCCAAGGATGCAGGAAAAACCTGTCTTGTTATCGATAAGCGAAATAATGTAGCCGGAAATATTTATACAGAAAAACAGGAAGGGATAAATGTCCACATTTATGGTGCACATATATTCCACACAAACAATAAGGAAGTATGGGATTTTCTTAATCGTTTCGCCACGTTTAATCGCTTTACCAACTCGCCCGTTGCAAACTATAAGGGCGAGCTATATTCGTTGCCCTTTAACATGTACACATTTAATAAAATGTGGGGTGTGGTAACGCCCGAAGAAGCAATGGCTAAAATCAATGAGCAGAAGAAGGAAGTCAGCGGTGAGCCTCAGAACCTTGAGGAACAGGCCATTTCACTTGTAGGCCGTGACATATACGAAAAGCTTGTCAAGGGTTATACAGAAAAGCAATGGGGGCGCGACTGTAAGGACCTGCCGGCGTTTATCATAAAGCGTCTTCCTGTACGCCTTACCTTTGATAACAATTACTTTAACGCTCTGTATCAGGGCATCCCCATCGGCGGGTATACAAGGATGATTGAAAATATGCTGGATGGCATTGAGGTAAGGCTTGGAACGGATTATCTGGAGAATCGCGAAGAACTGTCCAAGCTGGCCCGAACCGTAGTTTACACCGGTCCCATTGACGCCTACTTTAATTATAGTCTCGGAACTCTCCAGTACAGATCGGTACGCTTTGAAAATATCACCTTTGACTACCCGAATTTCCAAGGAAATGCCGCAGTCAATTATACGGACAGAGAAACACCATGGACACGCATAATCGAGCATAAATGGTTTGAATTCGGAAAGGACGAAAATGGTAATGACCTTCCGAAAACAATAATCAGCCGCGAGTACAGTTCAGAATGGAAAAAGGGAGACGAGCCCTACTATCCCGTAAATGACGATAAGAACTCCCGGCTCTATGGCCGTTATAAAGAGCTTGCCGATGCGGAACCCGGAGTAATATTCGGAGGTCGTCTCGGTGAATATAAGTACTATGATATGGATAAAACCGTGGAAGTAGCGTTGGAAAAGTTCAGAAGTCTATAAAATATGCATAAAAATAAGAAGCCATAACGGCTTCTTATTTTTGTATCTTATTCCTCATCAAGATTCTTTTCCTGCATAGCCTGAATGTCTGCATAAGCTGAAAGCATAGGCTTCAGACTCTTATCCGGATTCTTACCAAGCTTTCTTGCCGAGTAGTTCTTCGTAATTGCAAGAACCGTACCTGACAGCGTTATAACACCAATAAGGTTCGGAATAGCCATAAGGCCGTTAAATGTGTCAGAAAGATCAATTGCAAGGTCTGCACTGAAGGTGGAACCGATAACAATAACTACAAGGAACACGATTCTGTATATAAGAATTGACTTTGTTCCAAAGAGATACTCCCATGCCTTGGAACCATAGTAGCTCCAACCGAGAACTGTGGAAAATGCGAAAAGAGTAACGGCAACCGCAATGAAGATACCACCAACAACGCCAAAGCTCTGGGTGAAGGCTTCTGTTGCGAGGCCAAGCTTTGTATTACCGGAAATTGAAGCACCGGTTTCAAGGTCTACAATACCTGTTGTAAGAACTACAAGGGCTGTCATTGTACATACAATGATAGTATCCATAAATACTTCGAAAATGCCCCAAAGGCCCTGTGTAACAGGTTCCTTTACATTTGATGCTGAGTGAACCATTACGGAAGAACCGAGACCGGCTTCGTTTGAGAATACACCACGCTTAAAGCCCCATGTAATAGCCTGCTTGATAACGTAGCCGCCAACACCACCTGCAGCAGCCTTGAAAGAAAATGCATTTCTGAAAATGGATGCAAATGCAGGTCCCACCTGCTTAGCATTCATGATAATAATTATAGCGGCACCGATGATATAGAATATAGCCATAAAAGGAACGATTTTTTCGTTTGCCTTTGCGATTCTGTTAAGACCACCGATTATAACAAGAGCAACAACAAGCATTACAACACCGCCGATAATAAGGCCGTTCACTGTCTTGTTGGGAGTAAATGCAAAAACGTTGAGAACAGATTCCTTAATAGAAACAACCTGTCCCATGTTACCAATACCGAAGGAAGCAAGTATTGCAAAGCATGAGAACAAAATTGCAAGAACCTTACCTATAACCTTGCAGCCCTTCTTGCTGCCAAGACCATTTTCAAGATAGTACATGGCACCGCCGCACCATTCACCGTCCTTGTTCTTCTTTCTGTAGAAGATACCAAGTACGTTTTCGGAATAGTTTGTCATCATACCAAAAATAGCTGCAACCCACATCCAGAAAATGGAGCCTGTACCACCGGAAGTAATGGCAAATGCAATACCTGCAATATTTCCTGTACCGATAGTAGCGGAAAGTGCTGTACAAAGAGCCTGGAACTGGGAAATGGAATTCTTGTCATCGGACTTGAAAATGCCCTTTCCACCCTTCTTAAAGAGCTTTCCTATTGTCTCCTTCCACATGTGACCAAAGCGGGTAAACTGAAAGAAACCTGTAAGAACTGTCATGAGAATACCGGTACCGATAAGAAGAATAAGAGCCGGAACTCCCCAAACCACGCCGTTTACGGCATCATTGATTTTCGCAACCTGATCTGCGAATAATAGAACCTGTGACATATGCGTCCTCCAATAATTTAGGATTTGCTATATGTGCACACACACCGAAAAATATAGAAGAAACTTATTTCTCCGTCCTTTTGCCTGAGAGATTTCGGTTTTCACCGTTGCACCTTCGGCCCTCGATTAAACGAGCTTCTCCGGAGTGCTATCCGACATCAGTATTCTTACCTGAGAGCGTTATTCCTTCGGTGACGCAGGTTTCCCTTGCGTTCTTTCCTGACGACTTCAACTAGCACAAATAACATCATCCATGATTATACACAGTTTGCATAATTATTCAATAGTTATTCTATCGTTTTATTAAAAGAATTGTAACATCGTTAACATTGGTTCCGGGAGGGCCGGTGAATATAAGCCCGTCTGATGCCTTCAGTGCATTATGTGCATCATTGTTTTCAAGATAATCCGAAACACGCATATTTTTCTCTTTAAACATTCCCAGGGTATTCATATCTACGTAGCCTCCGGCAGCATCGGTCGGCCCGTCGGTACCGTCACTGCCCACTGAAATAAGGCAAGTATCGCTGCAACTTGCCAAGGCCTCTGTAGCCGCCAGTGCCAGTTCCTGATTTCGCCCGCCTTTTCCTGTCCCCTTTATATGAACAATGCTTTCTCCGCCTGCAATATATGCAACCGAGCGGGTGTCCTTCTGATGAGTCTCTGCAATATTTCCCATAAAAGCACCGATTTCTCTTGCTTCCCCGTTCATGCCGTCAGTAAGAAGAATCGTTTCATAGCCTAACCGTTCTGCTGCCTCTGATGCGGCCTTGCAAAGTTCTCTGACGCTTCCGCTTATAGTGACATAGGAGTTATCAAGTGCCTTCGGAGTCTCCTTTTTCAGAGCCTCTAATGCTTCATCTGAAAGGACGATATTGTATTTCTGTACAATTTTCAACGCTGCTTCACTTGTTGAAGTGTCCGGTACAGTAGGTCCTGAAGCAATAGTATCAACCGCATCACCCAGGACGTCAGAAAGAATGCAGGCAAACACCTTTGCAGGAGCACATTTTTCTGCAAATCTTCCCCCTTTAACAAGTGACAGATGCTTCCTTATTGTGTTTATTTCACCTATATCTGCACCACAACTCAGTAGCTGCCCCGTAATATTCTGAAGTTCTTCAAGGGTTATCGCAGGAACCTCAAAAAGAGCAGATCCACCGCCCGAAATCAGCAAAAGAACCCTGTCCTCTTCAGAAAGGTTCTCTACCATCTCCAAGGCCTTACGTGCCCCTTTTACACTGTTCTCATCAGGAGTGGGATGTCCTGCTTCAATGCACTGCACCCCCGGAATCTCGCCCATAACATGATGGTATTTGGTGACAACCAGCCCTTCAGAGATTCTCTCTCCCAAAGTCCTTGCGGCCACATCCGCCATCTTCCATCCGGCCTTTCCCACGGAGATTAATATCAGTCGTCCGCACCCATCAATGAAGTCACCGAATTCTTTGGAATTCACTGCCTTCTCCACAGCTCTGTCCGGTAGTACTGCCTTTATTGATTCCTCTACTATTTTTATCGCATCTTCCTTCATAATCTTCTCCTCCGGCCACTTAATACGATTATACCATACATATATTATAACAATAATGCAATTTTATAGTATTTTTGTTGATTTATGTACCACCTCTGAATATACTTTCATAAAAATTAAAGTATCATGGGTGTTTTATGAGTTCCGGTCAAGATAATCAGAAAAGAAAAAGTTTCAAAATATCACAAAGCGTCATTGCACTTATTTTTATTCTCGGTTTTTGCGTTGTTTTTTTATTTTTATTCGGTTTTTGCTCCAGAAAAGTTATTCTTACGCAGTTATATAACGATCTGGAAGTCCAGACCTTGGTGGAGCAGAACTATCTTGATAGTATTTTTACAGCCTCCGGCAATAATATCAATACAATCGCAACAATTCTTTCAAATGAACCTGACAAACAGGTAATTACGCCGCAAGCCTTAAAGATGTACGCAGAAAGCTCTGATTTTGAGGATGTCTGTTTTGCATACGCCAATGGTCGGCTTATAACCAGTTCAGGATTAACTTATCCATGTTTTAACCTGCAGTATTTTGAGGAAGGCATGCGAGGCAATTCCGGAATGTGTATTATTTCCGACAGTGCCGAGGAATCCTCTTTCGTGTTTTTTTCTCCGGTTACACATAACAACTCCATATATGGCGTACTTATCGGGAAAGTACCTGCGTCATTTTTTGATAAGCTGCTCAACAAGAACTTTTCCGGCTTGGATTCCGTGACCTATATTTGTACCACCAACGGGCGGATAATTGCTTCCGGAGCCAAAAACAACATCATTTCCAGCGTTTATTCTTTGCCCGACTTTAAGGGTAGCACAAGACTTTCGGATGCCATTTCAGATGCCATTACGTACAAGGAAATGGTAACCTTCAAGTTCAGCAAAGCCGCTGCCTCTTCCTGCCATGTTGTATCCTACATCGATGAGTACAATCTTGTTACTGTAACCTCTTTCCCACCCTCGGCCGTAAGTGCACGTGTTTTCTCAGTCTTTTCAATCATTGTCGTTCTTGAATTTGCAATGATGATTATGTTCTTAGCCTATATTGGCAACCTGATATACTCGAACTCCAGAAAACAGAAAGCTCTCGAAAGAGGAATTCGGGAAAAGGCAGAGATTATTCAGGCATCCAGCCGTCTGTTCAAGCGTTACGCAGTTTTGCATGTTTCTGAAGGTATTTATGAGCATATCCTGCTTAATTCTGAAAAAAAAGACGCTTTCCCTCTGACAGGAAAGTATACAGATCTTATTGACTTTTTTGAATCCAGATATGTGGACAGAAGCTCGCTTGACAAGGTTCTTGTTTCCATTCATCCCAGTAATATCGCCGACGCCTTCAAAGACGGTCAGAACATAATACGTTTCGAATACAGCATCTACGATCAAGGCATTAAGTGGGAGCGTATGAATGTAATCTGTTTGCAGAAGGGCGAGGACGGCAAAGCACTTAATGTATTGTTTGCGATAGAAGATATTACAGCGCTTAAGCTGGAGGATCAAAGGAAGTCCGAAGCTCTTGAGGAAGCTTACAGAAATGCTGAAGCTGCAAATAATGCAAAATCCGTCTTCCTCGCCAGCATGTCCCACGACATAAGGACTCCTATGAATGCCATCATAGGAATGACTACTATCGCCAAAAGATATTCAAAGGACAGCGAAAAGGTTGAGGATTGTCTTGAGAAAATAAATCTTGCATCCAATCACCTTCTTGGACTTATCAATAATGTGCTGGATATGAATAAAATCGAATCCGGCAAAATGGATTTGCACGAAAACAATTTTACCATAAGTGAACTTTTTGAATCCATAAGTGCCCTTACAAAACCACAGGCAGAAGCCAAAAATCTTTCCTTGTCATTTGACAGATCCCAGGTTTCCCACGATGTGGTTATTGGCGACTTCAGCCGAATACAGCAGATTTTTGTAAATCTTGTGGGCAACTCGGTAAAATATACACAGGCAGGGGGCTTCGTTAACTTCAGTGTTTCCGAAAAACCTGCCCATAATCCGGCTTTTGCCTGCTACGAATTTACAATATCCGATAACGGCATCGGAATGAGTGAGGAATTCATTAAAGAAATCTTCACGCCCTTCTCAAGAGCGGAAGACAGCAGAATTAAAAATATCCAAGGTGCAGGCCTCGGAATGGCTATTACAAAAAATATTATTTCGATGATGAATGGTAATATTGAAATCAGGAGTCAGCTTAACAATGGTTCCACTTTTATAGTTACCCTTATCCTTAAACTTGGGGAAAACAATGATTTGGTTTCCTCAGAAGAGACTGAAGAAATACGTGATTCTTTCCCCGGAAAGCACATTTTGCTTGTTGAAGACAATCAGCTCAATGCAGAAATTGCCATCGAACTTCTTGCCATGTATGATATCACCTGCGAGCATGTTACTGATGGAAAACAGGCTGTGGATAAAATGGCTTCTGTGGAGAAGGGACATTTCGATCTTATTCTCATGGACATTCAGATGCCTGTTATGGACGGTTACACTGCCACCAGCGCTATTCGTATGCTTCCGGGTGAATACCCTGCCACTGTGCCCATCGTAGCACTCTCAGCCAACGCCTTCGAAGAGGATGTTATTAAGTCCAAACACGCCGGAATGAATGAACACCTTGCAAAACCTCTCGAAGTTTCGGAGATGTTGAAGGTGTTCAGCAGATACTTATAAGTTTGTCAGCAGGTTGAAGAGTTCAAGGTACTCTTTCTCAACCTCATCAAATGGTCGAAAATCGTAGGATATCTCGATTTTCATACTTGGCCTTTCGGTACTCATTTCCTCGTTAAGCAGGTACTTTAAGTCATACCACAAAAGGTCGTCATCAATTTCTTTTACAAGTGCTTTTTCTTCCTCTGTTGCAGGACTTCCGAGAAAGTGCTCGTACACAAGTTCAATAAGCCTTTCCTCTTGCTGCACGTAAGCGGGAAGGCTTTTTTTGAACGGTCGCGGAACGTCGCTCATATAGCACTCACCTGCATCATGTAAAAGCCCCGCCAATGCCACTCGTTTTGAGTAACCCCTTTCCAGCGCTTCTCTCGCGCAGTATATGCAATGCTGTCCCACTGAATAGAAGCTTTTAACGTGACCGTTTCCTCTGCAGATAAGTGAGAGTGCATGCGCCACATCTTCAATTTTAACAAGGTTTACATCCGGCTCCGTAGGATAAAAATGAATTCCGGAATATGTTGTAATATAGTCTGCCATAGTCTATCTCTCTACCATTTCACAAAGCTGTTCCAGCTCGCTTATTGCACTTATCTTCGCTTTATATGCGTCTACTGACTTGCCATAGCCGTAGGAAGCCCATATAAAGTCTACTCCTGCCTTCACGCAGGAATCTTTGTCTCCCTGAATGTCTCCCACATAAACCGGAGCCTTCAGTCCGTGTTTATTGACTATAATCTGTATATTTTCTGCCTTTACAAGGCCATTATCACCATAGCAGATATAATCGGTAAAGCAATCACCAAGACCGCTCATTTCCAGAAATGTCTCTATATATCCCGACTGACAATTGCTGACAATATACAAAGGAATACGCTTGCAAAGTGCTCTGATTGTTTCATGCAATAACGGATAGCACGTATTCTCTTTGGACTTTCTAAGGTCGTCCATCTCATATTTTTCACATTTTCTCAATGCGGCGTATCTTTTTTCCAGATCATCCGAAGGAATGCATGCATCGGCAATGTCCGTCATGGTTTTTCCAAAAAGACTTTTCAGGAGATCTGCAGTGAAATTCACATCAAAACCATCCTCAAGACACGCTCTTCGCCATGATGCGGCAAAAACTCCTGTATTATCCCATATCGTTCCGTCCATATCAAAAATAATTCCGTCGGTATATACTTTATCCATAAAAGCCTCACTTGATTATCTGAAATTTACAAAGAATCTGTAATATATCACTACATTGTTGACATTGCAAATCATATCACAATTTTCTCATATAACAAAGGCAATATTTTTTTGCTAACAATGCTGTTTATAATCGTTGTATTTTTTCTACAGTATGATAAAATAAACCATATTGTGCTTGTATTGGGGTAAACATGTTAAACATACGTTCAAAGCTTGAAAAAGAATTATCCCAGCTTCAAAACAGCTGGATGAAATCACACTTTCGCGTAAACATCGTTTCAGTCTGCCTTGTTTCTTTGACAGAACTGTTGGTTTATTTTCTCTTCTTTGGTTTCGAAGAGATATTGGAAATACCACGCTGGAACTATTTAATTTACTATCTTTTTATTCCGCTGGCGGTAAATGCCTGCTCTATACTTATTCAGTCGCTTTGCTATAAATCAAAGCTTTTTCCTGATGTATTGAAACCATATGTTCTTACGGGTGGTCTCACTATATGTTGTTTTGGTGTCGCCGTAGTACATTCTATGTATATTTCTCTTGCATTTATCTTTGTCATTCCCATTGTTGTATCCGTAATATACGGAAACAAGCGTCTGACAACCGTAACTACGGGCATTAACCTTGTATTAGAATTATTGCACATTTTCGTTATAAAATATGACCCTGATAAGGTCGATCCGCTTGCAGGAGTTGATTCTCTTGTTCCTTACATTGTTTCACTTGTTGCTCAATGTTGTCTTGTTATCGCCTGCTACAGAATTATTGATCTTGAGGAGGACCGTCTCCGTATTACAAAGCGTCAGGACGAGGAAAGACGCATGCTCAGGGAAGAAGCTCGTACCGATAAGCTGACCGGTCTTTATAACAGGTCGGCACTTGCGGTTGCTTTCAATGAAATTGTTGAAGAAGCAAGCCAGGAACCCTCCAACAGCTATATCATCGTTATGGGTGATATGGATCTGTTCAAGCAGGTTAATGATACCTTTGGTCACACTGCAGGAGATGCAAATCTTGCCCTGATTGGTGACATCATTAAACGCCACTGCAACAATGGTCTGGCTTTCAGATACGGCGGAGACGAATTTTTGATGTTGTATAAAAACACACCATTTAATGTTGTTAAAAAGGATTGTGAAGATATCCAGGAGGAGTTTATACGCAGAGTTAACAGTGACATCAGAGACATCGGTGTTTCCATGACATTCGGTATTGCCGGTGGCACAAGCGGAATTTCCCCAAGCAAAATCCTTGCAGATGCAGATTCTCAGTTGTATCTGGCTAAAAAGGAACGCGGAAGCATAAAAATCAAGTATTAAGTCAGGAGTCCTTTATGGGAAAAAAGTCCATCAAAGAAAACAAGAACATTTATCAGGAAACGCGCGAGGGCTGTGGTCTTACCAGAGAAAAGGCCGGAGAAATCATGCAGTACGTTTCCGCAGATCGTATTGAAAAAATCGAAAACGAGCGTTCACTTCCTCGTCCCGAGGAGGTTCTGGCAATGTCCGAGTGCTACAATTCCCCGGAGCTTTGCAATTATTTCTGTACCCATGAGTGTCAGATAGGTATGAAATACACTCCGGAGGTCGAAGCAAAGGAGCTCTCACAGATAGTTCTTGAAACCTTAGCCTTTTTTGACAAATTCAATAATCTTAAAAATCGTTTTGTAGAAATCAGTGTTGATGGAAAAATCACTGAAGATGAAGAAACGGATTTTGCTGAAATTCAGAAGAATCTTGATAATCTGTCCGCAGCTGTTGATTCCCTTAAATTCTGGGTTGAAAAGTCCACCAGAAAGAATCAGGAAGTTTAGTTTTCTCATTTCGGGGGTACCAAATGAAAAAATCAATAAGAATGTTTCTGCTTGTAAGTATAGTTTATATACTGGCAGTAACTGCAACTCTGTTTATAACATATCATGTTCTGGAAAAGAAAGGTGCTGAGGAATATTATTCAATCGTCTCCTTGGAGCAGATTGGAACAGATTACACCATTTCTGACGGTGCCATTGTTTCCGAGCAGGTCAACATCGGTGCTTCTCCTGTGAGCAATGCCTTTAGTGGAACGATTCGAATCAGTTCGGTTCAGGAAGATAAGTCGCTCGGCCTTCACCGTATGTCCAGTGCCATGTACACAATAAGCTTTACCAATCTTACAAATGAGACGGTAAAAGATTGGCAGCTGTTTATGAACCTTCCTGAAGGTTATATCATTACCCACATGGAAAATGCTTCCTTCCTGGATAAGGCCAATGTTCTCATCGTAACTCCTGAGAAGAACGTCAAGCTTGAGGCAGGCGAGAAGTGTACTGTAAACTTCACAATGCTTACAGATATTGCCCCCTACCCCGTTCCCTCAATGGAAGTGCTTTTCCACACAGGAAAGTCACTTACAGAAAGCCCCGTCTTTATCATTATTGCCTTTTCACTGATTGCTTATGCATTATTTGTTCTGATATTTACCATCGTTTCTTTATTTACCAGACAGCTTAAGAAGCGTGAAGAGCACGAGCGTGAAATTATTAATCAGTCACTTAAGTGCTTTGCCGATATTATTGAATCTAAAGACGAATACACAAGAGGTCATTATGTTCGTGTAGCTACCTACTGCAAGGAATTAGCAAGACGCATGGGATTAGACGAGGACGAACAGCTTTGCGTATACTATTCCGGTCTTCTGCATGATATTGGAAATATCATTGTTCCTGACCCCATCCTTCAAAAGCCGGGAGCACTTACAGATACCGAACGTGAACAGATTAAACGCCATGTTATTGCCGGCGAAGATTTCCTTAAAGACCTTACAGCCATTAAAGGAATTACGGATGGTGCCAGATACCATCATGAGCGTTACGACGGTATGGGATACTGCGAAGGCCTTGTAGGCAATGATATTCCTCTTGTAGCCCGTATAATCAACGTTGCCGATTCCTTCGACGCCATGTGCTCTGACAGAAGCTTCAGACCTAAAGCTTCCATGCCTTACATTATTCTTGAACTCAGGGATAGCTTTGGCAAACCGTTCGACCCAGTAATTGCACAACATATGTTAGATATGATTGATGAAGGGGTCGCTCCCATGAAATAAAAGGAAGCCGGAGATTTTTTCTCCGGCTTCTGTTTTTTATACCTCTTCCATTTCCCGTTTCATCTGCTCTTTTCGCTGATACATTCTTTCATCAACAACTCTCATGATACTATCTACAGAATGAATATCGGTCTTTTTATATGCATTATAGCCACACGCCATTGATATATCATAGGGTCTGTCAAGCACATAGGTTACATTCTCAAGGAACTGTTCAACCTCTGTTTTTGCCTGCTCCGCTCCTGATTCATTAACGGCTCCGATTGCAATTTTAACATATTCATCTCCGCCAACGCGGAAGTTGGCTTCGTAATTTGCCCCGGGAACTCTGGACTTCTCAATAGCCTGTGTGGACAGCAGAATCATTTCATCTCCTGCCTCATGTCCGTATTTATCATTAACCTTTTTCAGGTTATTGTTATCGAACTCCATGAGAACCAGTGTTTCATCATCTGCCATTTCTGAAATAGCTTCGTTTATCATTCGATTAAAGCCATTTCGATTGTACAGACCTGTCATTGTATCGGTTATGGCTTTTCTGTCTGCCTCCTGGTACATATATCGAGCATTGGTAAGTCGCCTTAAGGACTCGCAGGCGTTATTAAGGTTTTTAACCCAGAAGGGATAATTCCTGTTACAACAATACGGTTCATCATTATAGGACACAACGATATAGCCGAAAACTTCTTCATTGAAGTGAAGAATATTGAAAATGTACACTTCAGGCTTTCTTTCTTCCTCTGACAGTGTAGGCAACATCTCCGACTTATCGAAAAACCTTGTAAGATCGATAGTTTTTGATGCTTCCTCATTTTCGTCCTCATTAACAACGCGATAAGCGAATATCATTCGTTCATTTCCGATGAAGGTATCTCTTTTGAAGGACTCGCCCCTTGCCATATATGTCTTTTCAGTCATAACAAGATTAAATGACTTGATTGTGTTCATCCAGTTAAGTGCTCTGTCCACTTCGATTACAAAATCATTAAGGGTCTGAGAATTAACCATATTTTCATTCATAAAATTAAATACCGAATGGAAGTTTCCTTCTTCAGTATGAGCGAGGGGATCCACATCTTCAAATGGAACCTGACAGCCACAAGTCTTTCCAATATATATCTGCGGAGCTGTTTTTTCTATTGGTTCATAGCCTTCTACACCATCCAGCACAGAGGTTATGTATCTCACCATTTCTCTTCCCTTTACCGCCTCTTCGCGGCGAATGGATGTAACGTAATCCGGCTTATGGATGCCATCGCCTGAGTGGTCAAAACCAATAACGCGAACATCCTCGGGCACATTAATTCCTCGGCGGGCCAGTGCTTCGCAGGTACTGATTGCCATGGGCTCATTAGCACATGCTATAGCTTCAGGAAGCTGTTCATGTTCAGCAATCATTCTTTCCACAAGTTCATCAGCCTTATAATACCAGAAATCCCCATAGTACACTTTGGATTCATCGTAGGGAATTCCATTCTCTTCAAGCGCCTGCTTATACCCTTCAAGGCGGGCAAGACTGTGCGGGTGTCCCTCCTTACCCGTCATATAAAACACATTTTTACAGCCGTGCTCTTTTATAAGATGACTGACAATATATTTTGACGGAACGATATCATCGCAGAGGAACGGTACGAAGCCCTCAATCTCACGGTCATATGTTATTTTGATTATTTTTGTATTCTTCCTGATGCGATTGCAAAGATCGTCCAGCAACGTTGGCTTAAGCCTCAACGTCTCCGGAAAAATGATTATTGCATCAAGCTTGTCGAGATTCGCTATGTCAAAAACAAAAACCTCTCCGTTTTGGAAGCCTTCATATCCACCTTCCTGAACAAGAGTAGAAAACACAGCAACATCCATGTTGTTCTTAAGTGCTTCTTTTGCAATGCCATTAAGAACTTCCTGTTGTGCAGGCATTTCTATTTGTCCGGTGAACACTCCGATTATCCGTCTTTTGCTCATTACCTATACACCCCTGATTTGTTTATGCCAATACCCTGAAAACCAAAATCGCCAGAACCGCGATATATATTATTGCGGCTATGGGAAACCCTATTACAAAATACCAATGCTTTGTCTTATGTCTGAAGGTCCACATTCCAAGAGTTGAGCCAATCCCCCCTCCGAGATAGGCTATAAGGAACAAGGTTGCCTCGGGAGTTCTCCACGCATGCTTTTCTGCCTTTCTTTTATCAGCAAACATAGAGAAAAATCCTACAATGCTCATTATAACGATGTAAGCAATAAGCAGCATAATAATGATTTTTTCCATCTGTCTTCTTTATGCTCCTTTATCTGTTTCTTCTTTAGTTTCTGTAACAATACCGCTTATGTCCTCGGCTTTTATATCCCAGTCTGCAAGCAGCTTTTCCAGGGAGTTATATCCGAAAGTGAACTCTATTGTCGGTACGGAAACAATAAAGCGTTCTCGTCCGTCGGCACCCATGGTGTGTTTTCTTATGTAGATAGTATACACCGCATCCGGAAGGCCGGATTCTCCGAGGTATTTAACCTTTTCAAAAGCAACGCCCGGTTCTCCTTTTGCTATCTTTTTTGTACCCAAAAAAGAATCCGGAAGGAAGAAGTCCTTAGGCTTCTCCTCTCCCGGAAGCAGATCAAAAATACTCATCTGTTCCGGTGCTTTTTCACGCATATCGCTCATTCTCCAGAAGCTAATAGATAGTAATATTTTACATTATTTGGTCTGAAAAGTATATAGTTTTCCTTGTTCGAACGAAATTTATTCCCTGTCAAATAATCTTCTGTAGCAGCAGTTTGTTATGGCACAATCGTTTACGGCTCTGTGTGCTCCTTCATAGCTTACGGAATAATATTCGGCAAGGTCCGAAAGTCTATGATGATGCAGACTCGTAAGAACCCTTCTTGAAACCTTCAGGGTATCTATGTAATTATTGGATAATGGTGCAAGCTCCCTCTTGGCACAATGATCGTAAAGAAAGTCCACATCAAAGTTAACATTATGGCCCACAATCACATCATCCCCAAGAAATTCTCTGAAATCAGAAAGAACCTCCTTAGCCTCTCGTGCGTTCTGCACCATTTCATTACTTATTCCGGTAAGATTTGTAATAAACGGAGATATGGCCTTTTCCGGCTTAATAAGTTCTGAAAAGCGTTCTGTTTCTTTTCCTTCTCTTACGCGGATAGCACCGATTTCGATTATTTCCTCAAACTCCGGTGAAAGGCCTGTAGTTTCAATATCCACAACAGTATAGTCATCTGTAAATACATTTATATTTTCGCCCTTAAATGGGCGCTTTTCCTTTTTCTTTGCCATATTTCCTCTGAGTCTCTGATATTTTTACATAGAAAACGCCCTGTGCAGTACGCACAGGGCGCGATGATTCTTAAATCTTATAAAAACTTGAATTCTCTTACGATAGGTGCTTCTACGCTCTTTCCCATCAGTGTCTGGATAACAGCAATGATGTAAACAACAAGTAATACGAGCATTGCAAGACCACAAACGATAGGAACAATAATTGTGATTGCAAGAACTCCTGCTGCAATTGTAAGAAGCATGAATAAAATGAGTAACTTCAGTGACTGATGGCTATGGAACTTAAGGTATGCAGAATCTTTACCTGCAAGAAGTGCAAGGATATGGCCAAGGCCGGGGCA
>JAKSRZ010000057.1 GCA_024403375.1 Lachnospiraceae bacterium | reverse complement strand
CCAAAAATCAATTTCAGAAGTTCCGCTTAAAATCACGTCACACTGACCACTAATCTCAAACCAGTTTTTCCCTGCACTAATTAGATTATAAAAAGCATACTGACTCCTATCTCTTACCTTAAGGCTGATTGTACATACAGCATTATGTCAAATAAGATTCACAACAGACCTGACTTAGTAGTTAGTGATGACCTCTATCAGTACGCTAACATTCTCCACTACTGGACAATGTTCAAGGCTGAGTAATATTAATGATTAATCTTCACGGGGGGCGAAGTCGTCTCCCGTGAAACCTTTAATGAAGGAATTCTCTTATGGGCGAAAACGTTTTTACATCGGAAAACAAAACAAACAGTAATCCGAAAATGAGCTTTGGAGAAAAGCTAAAGGACTTCTTTAAGAAGGACCTTGTGCAGTACATCTACAAACGTGTGCTGATGTTCATTCCCACGCTTTTCCTTATTTCCGTGCTTGTTTTCTTCGTTATTCAGCTTCCTCCCGGAGACTATGTAACATCACTTGTTTCCAAGCTTCAGGACGAAGGTGAAATAGTAGATGCAGACTATGCTGCTGCACTCCGTTCGGAGTACGGCATTGACGATCCTTTCCCGATTCAGTATTGGAAATGGGTAAAGGGCATTATCTGGACACCAACAGATTCACAGTATTACAGACTTTATCATTCACACCATGACTGGAAGTATTCCTTTGCTTACGGTCGAAATGTTTGGGACGTTATTAATGATAAGCTGGGGCTGACGGTTCTGGTAACGGCCATAATCATGCTGTTCCAGTATGTGGTCTCAATACCGATTGCAGTTTATTCCTCCACCCACCAGTATTCGGTAGGTGACTATGTTTTCTCAATCATAGGCTTCCTGGGAGCTGCAATTCCAAACTTTATATTGGCTATTGTACTTATGTATTTATCGTATAAATGGACGGGCAACGCCAACGTAGGTCTGTTCACCAAGGATATGATGGAAAACGGTATTAACCTTTCCAACTTTGGTGACTTCATGAAACGTATGATAATTCCTATTATCGTTATCGGTACTTCCGGTACATGTGGTATCATCCGTTCCGTTCGTGCTCAGATGCTGGATGAGGTAGCACAGCAGTATACTTTGACAGCAAGAGCAAAGGGCCTTTCCGAGAGAAAGATTATTATGAAATACTGCTTCAGAGCAGCAATGAACCCTACGGTTTCCGGACTTGGCGGAGTTCTTTCCAGCCTCTTCTCCGGATCAACTGTAACAGCCATGGTACTTAACATGCAGATTCAGGGTCCTGTGCTTTTTGAAGCATTAAAGGTTCAGGACATGTATCTTGCCGGTGGTATCGTAATGGTACAGGCGATTCTCGTAGTTATCGGAATTCTTCTTTCCGATATTGCACTTGCATTCCTTGATCCCAGAATTCGTTATTCGGGAGGTGGCAGATAATGAGCAGAAAAAAGAAAACAAAAGAAGATTATTATCTTGCCTCCCAATGGACACTGATGGGAAGAAAGCTGAAGAAGCACAAGCTTGCAAAGATTTCTTTTGTAATACTCCTTATTCTTTACTTAGGTGTTATTTTTGCAGATTTCCTTGCACCTTATGAGCTTGAACAGTTTGACGGAATATACAGAAACTGTGCACCTACAACTGTACGCTTCAGCTATGACGGCAAATTTGTCGGACCTTACGTTCACAAGCTTGTTAAAACAATAAAAAAGACTGATTTCAGCGTAACTCTTTCAGAGGACACAAGTGAAATCTACAAGATAAAATTCTTTGTTCACGGAAGTGAATACAAGGTTTTGGGACTGGTAAAATGTGATCTGCATCTCTTTGGTGTAGGAGAGGGATCCAATGGCGGCACAGGAGCAAAGGTATATCTCTTCGGCGCTGACTCATTGGGACGAGACATCTTCTCACGAGTTCTTCTCGGAAGCCGAATTTCTCTTACAATGCCTTTCGCCAGTGCAATCATAAGCCTTTTCCTCGGCATACTTATCGGTGCACTTTCAGGATACTACGGCGGCGCTTTGGATATGGTTATTCAGAGAATCATCGAAGTTATCGGTGCAGTTCCTCAGATTCCTTTGTGGATGGCTCTTTCAGCATCAATTCCCGCAGGAATCTCAACAGTTAAGATGTACTTCTACATGACAATTATCCTTTCCTTCATTAACTGGACAGGAATGGCACGTATAGTACGTGGTAAGTTCCTTTCACTTAAGAATGAAGATTATGTTATGGCAGCAAGACTTGCAGGCGTGTCTACCTGGAAGATTATCTGGAAACATCTTGTTCCCGGATTTATGAGCTACCTTATCGTTTCAATGACACTTGGTATTCCCGGAAGTATTGTAGGTGAAACATCCATGTCCTACCTGGGCCTTGGTATTAAATCTCCGGCTACTTCATGGGGCGTACTTCTTCAGGAAGCAAGCTCTGTAACAGATGTGGCACTTCATCCTCACAAGCTTATTCCCATTATCTTTGTAACTATTACCGTACTTGCCTTCAACTTCCTTGGTGATGGCCTTCGTGATGCGGCAGATCCGTACAAATAACAGGAGGACTAAATGGATAAAGATACAATTCTTAAAGTGGAAGACCTCCATGTTGACATCAATATGCTGGAGGGAAAGCTTACTCCTGTACGCGGCGTGAATTTCGAAATAAAGCGTGGCGAAACACTTGGTCTTGTAGGCGAATCCGGCTGCGGAAAGTCACTTACCTGTAAGGCTATTCTTGCCATCAACGACAAGAAATGTAAGGCTTCGGGAAACATTATTTTCAATTCCGAAGAAACAGGAGAGGTCAATCTTCTTGACTTAAATCCACGCGGTGAGGAAATCAGAAATATAAGAGGAAAACATATTTCCATGATTTTCCAGGAACCCATGGTTGCCTTTTCTCCCATGTACACCATCGGTAATCAGATTAATGAGTGTACAAGACTTCATATTACAAAAGACAAAAAGAAATCCAAAGAAATTACTCTGGAGGTAATGCGTAAGGTTGGTATTGCCAATGTTGAGAAGCGTTACAACCAGTATCCTCACGAGTTTTCAGGTGGTATGCTTCAGCGTGCTCTTATTGCCATGGCTCTCGTATGTAATCCTCAGATGCTTATTGCAGATGAGCCTACAACAGCCTTGGACGTAACAATTCAGGCTCAGATTCTTGAGCTTATGAAGGAACTCCAGAAGGATTTCAATATGGCAATTCTTTTCATTACACATGACCTTGGTACTGTTGCTAAAATGTGTGACAGGGTAGCGGTTATGTACCTTGGAAAGGTTGTGGAAACAGGAACAGCAGAAGCCATATTCGCAGACCCTCAGCACCCTTATACAAGGGGACTTATGGGCTCTGTACATAAAATCGGACAGAAAAAGCAGGACAGACTTTTCTCAATTGAGGGAACGGTGCCCCTTGCCATGAATCTTCCTAAGCAGTGTGGCTTCTATGAGCGTTGCGATGCAAGAATAGAAGGACTTTGCGACAGAATGGAGCCTGAACTTGTTCAGACAGAAGACGGTCATCAGGTCGCATGCTTTGCCTGCAACAATGAAAAGTGCAGAAAGCAGCGTGAAGAAGCAGAAAAATTGTTAGCAGCAGAAAAGGCCTGAAAGGAGGTAAAGAAATGAACAAAGACACTATTCTTGAAGTAAAAAATGTCAGCAAACGCTTTACCTCAAAGGGCGTTACAGTTAAGGCAGTTACAGATGTTTCCTTTAACGTAGGTAAGGGTGAAACAATCGGTATCGTAGGCGAATCAGGCTGTGGTAAGACAACACTGGGACGCTGCATTGTTCGTGCACACGAGGCTTCCGAAGGCGAAGTGTGGTACAGAACAGAAAGCGGCGAGGAGCTTGATTTCCTTAAGGTTGACAAAAAGAAAATGAAGGAAATCCGTAAGGAAATTCAGATGATTTTCCAGGATCCTTACTCATCACTTGACCCCAGAATGACAGTTCTTGATATTATTAAAGAGCCGCTTCAGGCAAACTATCCCAAAATGCCCAAGGCAGAAATGGATGCCCTTGCCAAGCAGATGGCAGAGAAGGTAGGCCTTAATCCGGCTTATCTTATGCGTTATCCTCACGCATTTTCAGGTGGTCAGCGTCAGCGTATCGGTATTGCCAGAGCTCTTGTGGTAAAGCCTCAGCTTATCGTATGCGACGAAGCGGTTTCAGCCCTTGACGTATCAATTCAGGCGCAGGTTATTAACCTTCTTCGCGACCTGCAGAAGGAAATGAACCTTACATACTTGTTTATCAGCCATGACCTTTCAGTAGTTGAGCATATTTCCGATAAAGTCGGAGTTATGTATCTTGGAAGACTTGTGGAGTTTGCCCCTACAGAGGACATGTTCAAAAAGCCTATGCACCCATATACGGAAGCTTTGCTTTCAGCAGTGCCTGTGGCAGATCCTACAATAAAGAGAGAAAGAATTCCCCTTATGGGAGAAATTCCCAACCCTGCAAATCCCCCCAGCGGCTGCTATTTCCATGAAAGATGCCGCTACTGCACACAGAAATGTGTGGATGAAGCTCCGGAACTTAAGACTATGCCCGACGGCAGACTTTGTGCTTGCCACAGAGCAGAGGAACTGAGCCTTGGCGGATTTGACTACGAAGTTCAGGGCACGGAGGCCTGATATGGAAAGAGAACTGATTATCTTTACAGATAGCGGAGATACCATAATTGACGAATCCACTCAGATTTACGACGATCGACAGATTGTGCAGAAGGCAGACTTCATTCCCGGCGCAGATAAAGCTCTGGTAGCACTTCACGAAAAGGGTTACCGCATAGCACTTGTTGCCGACGGAGAACTGGAAAGCTTTCAGAATGTCTATCGCGAAAACGGTCTCGGACACATTTTTGAGGAGTGGATCATCTCTGAAGTGGTGGGAAAACAGAAACCGGAACCAATAATGTTTGAGACTGCACTTGAAAAGATGCATCTTGGCGTTGAGGATAAAAAGCGTATAGTAATGATTGGCAACAATCTTAAGAAAGATATTGCGGGAGCTAATCGCCAGGGTATGATTTCGATATGGCTTGACTGGTCACCGAGATACTTTCACACGGTGGAAGAGCCTGACTGGCAGCCCGACTATACGGTGCACACTCCGGAGGAATTGGTAGAACTGCTGGATCAAATTAACGAACAGCTTGTTGTTGAAAAGAAAATCAATGCGTTGGTCAAAGCCTTTACACCTATTCTTTATGAGGACGATGAGGTGTTCCTGGAGAATATGAAGGGGCACAACCTGGCAGGCGATGACATAAGGCTTTATCAGCATTGGGAGTGGACTCAGGGCGTGGGTCTGTATGGTTATTGGAAGCTATTCAAAAACACAAAAGAGCAGAAATACCTGAACGTTCTTACCGAGTTTTACGATAAAGCGATTGAAACCGGATTCCCGGCAATGAATATCAACACAACAGCTCCCTACCTTGCAATGGCATTTATTGGCGAATACCTTTCTGAAGCCAAGTACCTTGAACCATGCAGAAGGGCAGCAAAGTGGCTCATGGAGGAGGCTCCCCGCACAGCAGAAGGCGGCTTCCAGCATCTGACCAGCGATACACTTAACGAAAGTGAATTGTGGGACGATACACTGTTCATGGCTGTTCTTTTCCTTGCCAAAATGGGAACAATTGAGAACAATAAAGATTACATTGCTGAAGCACAGTACCAGTTCATGCTTCACGCAAATTACCTGTCAGATAAGGTTTCAGGCCTGTGGTATCACGGCTGGAGCTTTAATGATAAAAACAACTTTGCCGGGGCCTTTTGGGGAAGAGGGAACTGCTGGGTAACAATGGCTATTCCGGAATTGCTTTCCATAGTGGATTGTGATGACGCAGTAAAGAAACACCTGATCAACCTGCTTAACAAACAGGTGGATTCACTTGTAAAATACCAGGATGAAAGCGGAATGTGGCATACACTTATTGATGATGCCGATTCATATGTGGAAGCCAGTGCGACATGTGGCTTTGCATATGGTATAATGAGAGCTGTTCATATGGGACTGTTGCCCGAAAAATACATGGAGAGTGCTAAAAAGGCATTAGCACCCATCATCTCGTATATATCTGATGATGGTGTGGTTTCTCAGGTTTCTTACGGCACTCCTATGGGAAGAACAACAAAAGATTTCTACAAAAATATAAAAATACAGCCAATGCCATACGGACAGGCACTTGCAATCCTGTTCCTGATGGAAAGTAAAGCGAAATAACAATGATTAAAGACAAGAGAAAAATACTGATATATGTAAGCTTTATGTTAATTATGATTGCTCTCGGCGCAAGTGACTCCATGCGAGGCATTTTCGCCGGGACTTTTGAGAAACACTTTGAACTTACGAAGCAGGGAGTGTCGGCAATAGTGACAGTCAGCTATATCGGTAATCTTGTCTTTATTTTGTTTGGCGGAAGAATGTCCGATAAGTTCGACAGAAAAAAGGTGTGCTTAAGCATAATGGCTTTCTGGATGGCGGCGCTGGTACTGTATGTGCTTACGGATAACTATTATTGCCTGCTGGTGGGAATGTTTGTAAGTATGGGAGCATCAACTCTCATGAACACAATGATAAACATTCTTTCACCCGATTTCTTCGGACTCAGTGCGGGAATGATCGTAAATACGCTGTTTTTCACGCAGGGTATCGGAACAAGCCTGAATCAGAACGTAACAGGAAGATATGCAGAGGGCTATGAGGGTTTCAAAGTTGTCAACCTGATTTTACTTGCTTTCGGACTTGCGGGAACAGTGCTTATGTTTACGGTCAGATTCCCTGAGAATGAGCAAGGGGACAAAACGAAAGCCGAGAAAAAGGACAAAAACAGTGGCGTGGGCAGAGTACTTAAAAGCCCGGCATTCTATTTACTTGTATTTATATTTGGCTTCTATTTCATTGCAGAGCATGGTATTATGAACTGGTGGAGAATGTACCTTACAGACGAAGTAAAGCTTGATGCAGAAAAGTCTTCACTTTGGCTTACCGTGTTCTTTGCAGGTATGACGGTGGGACGTCTTGTGTTTTCACCACTTGTAAAGAAACTTGGAACAAAACGCAGCATTGTAGTATTCGCAGGTCTTGGAACCCTTGTGTACGTTCCCGGAATGCTGATGGGCGAGAAGACAGTATTCCTTGTGGGAATCTCAGGTCTTCTTATATCAATTATTTATCCTACGATGGTGCTTCTTATTAACGAATACTTTGGCAGGGACATCATTGCCACGGCGACAGGCTTTGTTATCAGCACTGCCACAATATTTGATATTGCGTTTAATGCTGCCTTTGGTAAGGTATTGGACAGCGTGGGATTTGCGAGGGGAATGATTATTTTCCCTGTAAGTATGGTAGTATTTTACGTGTTATTCCTGATACTTAGTAAAACAGGAGGAAAGAAAAATGCTGGGACGTCAGTGGGAAGCGCGGCTTAAGCTTTGGAATGAGGCACTGGGGAAACGTTATGTTAGGCCCCTGATGGAGCTTGATACGGAATACTTTACAACCTATGACAGACTGACACTTAAGGAAGCAATGGCAGGACAGTATATGAAAACGCCTGCGGGGCTTAAGTGGGGAAACAAATATGAATATGGCTGGTTCAGAACGAGCGTTGCTCTGCCGGAAGAAGTAAAGGATAAGAGAATTGTCCTTTCTTTGTCTGTGTCACGAGAAATGCTTGTTTTTATAAACGGAGCAGAAGCAGGCTCCATTGATAAGCAGCATAATCTTATAACTTTGACAAGAAAAGCCGTTCCCGGAACGGTTTATGAAATATATGCGGAGGCCTATGCAGGCCACGGAGCTATCGTGGAAGATGTGGGGCCCACCGGACCTGATGAGGTGACGGTGCCGGACGATCCCGGAATCCAGGTGACTGTGGGGAAAAATTACATTGGCATATTCGAGGAAAATATTTTCCAGACACATATGGATTACCTTTGCCTTTACGAGCTTATGAAATGTCTTCCTGAAACCTCTCTCAGAAGAATGAAAATCATAGAGGGACTGAAGCAATTCACATATATTGCCGACTTTGAACTCCCTTATGAAGAAATGGTGGAAAGTATTAAGGCAGCAAGAAAGGTGCTGACTCCGCTATTGGATTGTAAAAATGGATCCACAGCTCCTGAATTCACGATATTCGGACAGTCCCATATCGACCTTGCGTGGATGTGGCCGGAGGAAGAGACAAAGAGAAAATCGGCAAGAACATATTCAAATCAGCTGGCACTTATGGAGGAATATCCCGAATTCAGATTCCTCATGTGTGCACCCACTATTCTGGAATATGCTAAAGAACTGTATCCGGAGCTATATAAGAGAATCAAAGAAGCTGCGGAGGCAGGAAAATTTTATCCGGAAGGTGCAATGTGGGTAGAGTGTGACACTCACATACCTTCAGGAGAAAGCCTTATAAGACAATTTACACAGGGAAGAAAATGGTTTAAGGAGGAAATGCAGGCTGATTCTGTTATGGCCTGGATGCCTGACACCTTTGGCTTTTCGGGAAATCTTCCCCAGATAATGAGAAAGTGCGGAATCAAGTATTTTGCTACCCAGAAATTATTGCGTCAGGATCCGGAATGTGAAGCTTTCCCTTATAACATTTTTATGTGGGAAGGAATAGACGGAACGCAGATACTTTCGCATCTATATAAGAAAAACAATTCACAGTTTACGCCGGCTCACCTGCTTGAACGCTGGGAAAAGGACAGAATCCAGGACGAAAACATTGATTCCATGCTGTTCCCCTTTGGCTTTGGAGATGGCGGAGGAGGCTGCACGAGAACTATGCTGGAGCAGGCAAGACGTTGCAAGGATCTGGAAGGAGCACCACGTTGTACAATGGAAAGCCCTGTAAGGTTTTTCGAACGCTGCGAGGATAAGGGAGTAGCCAATACCTATGTGGGAGAACTATATCTGGCGTGGCATAGGGGCACATTAACATCTCAGGCTGAAACAAAACGGGGAATCCGCAAGGCTGAAGTGGCATTACATAATCTGGAATTCCTTATGTCAAAGGTTCTTACCGAAGCAGAATTTGAGCCTGCTAATCTTCCGGCTGAATATAAAGAGTGCAAAGAAAAACTGGCGAAGTTATGGGAGAGCCTGCTTTTCTGCCAGTTCCACGACATTGCACCGGGTACCGGCATTCATCGAGTTCATGAGGAAGCGGAGGCATGCCTGAAAAATATATCAGACGAGGCACAGAGGCTTATAAAGAGCCTGGCAGCGGCTGCCTACGGTGATGTTGCGTTATGCGAATACAATATGACCGGCCTTGCAAAAAAACGTGGAGAAAAACTGATACCGGCGTACAGCTCCATAAGCAGGAAGGAGCCCGAAAACGAAAACAGCTCCGAAATAAAGTGCGAGAACCTTCAGGACGGAATCAGAGTTACTAACAAAAAATTCACCTTTGTTATGAATAACAGCGGTGAGATTACAAGCTTCAAGAGACTTGGAAATGATAAGGAATATGTCTGCGGAGCATGGAACAGGTTCCTTATGTTCAAGGATGTGAACACATGTTACGATGCATGGGAAATAGGCTCCATGTATGAGAACGTACCGGTGAAGCTTGATGATGCGGCAACTATTTCGGTGGATTCCACAAAGGGAAATGAGCTGCTTATTACTATACAAAGAACGCTTAATAATTCACCCCTTAAACAGACTGTTTATGTGGGAGAAAACAGTGACAGAATAGACTTTATTACGGAAATTGACAGACGTGAAAGACATAAACTCCTGAAGGTTTCCTTTGATTCTGAAATCTTCGCCAATGAAGCATATCATGACATTCAGTTTGGATACGTTAAACGCCCGACTCATGAAAGCAGACAGGGGGACAGAGACAGATACGAGGTTTCCCAGCAGAAATATACGTGCGTGACCGATGGAGCTTATGGTGTGGCTGTGCTTAATGATTGCAAATATGGTGTAAACGTTAAACAGGCCGACATAAGGCTTACTATTACCAAGTCTGCTCTTGCACCTGATATGCACGCAGACAAAGGAATGCATAAGTTTACATATTCAGTTTATGCATTTGAGGGAAACATTGTGGAATCTGACTTGCTGAAAGAGGCCTATGACCTTAACAACCCTGTGATGATGCTACCGGGAAAGGAAGGAGACAGCCTTGTAGCTACGGATAAGGATAACCTGATAATTGAGTCAGTATTTCCAGCAGAGGACGACAGAGCACTTATACTTCGAGTATACGAGGCTATGGGAAAAGAAACTGAAGGAAGCCTGCTGACGGCAAAAGAAATGGGAAGTGCGGAAGAAGCGGATATGATGCTTCAGAATGCAAAAAACATTGAGATAAGTGATAACAGAATAAGTCTGAAATTCAATCCATTCGAAATTAAAACAATAGTAGTGAGGAAATAATGTACAGAATAGGCGTGGACCTGGGAGGAACCAACATTGTGGTGGGACTCGTAGACCAGGATATGAAAATATGTGATACAAAAAGCTGTAAAACCAACCTTCCAAGAAGTGCTGAGGCTATCGTTGCAGACATCGGAATGCTCTGTAAAGAAATTATGAAACAGAACAGACTGGAGCTTTCAGACATAGCTTCTGTAGGCGTTGGAGTGCCCGGAACGGCAAATCAGGAAACAGGAATTATTGAATATGCCAATAACCTTGGGTTTGATATGGTTCCCTTTGTTGATATGCTGAAAAAGCACATTAATCTGCCCATTTACATGGACAATGACGCAAATGCGGCAGCCTGGGGAGAGTACAAGGCAGGAAAATACGACAGCGATTCCTTCGTTATGGTTACTCTCGGAACAGGAGTAGGCGGCGGAGTGGTAGTTGGCGGAAAGCTTGTCAGAGGATGCAATTACGCCGCCGGAGAACTGGGACATACGACTATAGACTTTAATGGCGTTCCCTGCAATTGTGGCAGAACAGGATGCTTCGAGGCCTATGGTTCAGCAACTGCTTTGATTCAGCAGACAAAGGCGGCACTGACGGCAGCTACGGATGCAGATACAGTACTCTGGGAACTTTGTGATAATGATATAAGCAAAATCGAGGCAAAGCACGTATTTGACGCAGTAGCAAAGAAGGATGAGTTGGGTCTGAAACTCCTGGACAATTACACCACATATCTGGCTGAAGGATTGGCAAATATTATAAACATTTTTCAACCTGCGGTACTTACCATCGGAGGTGGCGTAAGCAAAGCGGGAGACACATTACTGAACCCGGTAAGAGAAAAGACCGCTAAGCTTATTTATTCACGAAACGCCAAAGTTAATACGAAAATCATAGCAGCAAAATATGATAACGACGCAGGTATTATAGGCGCCGCGCTTTTGGAGGCATAATATGAGGGCACACTATCAACAGATTGTAAAGGATACTGACGGAAGAATCAGAAAGACCTTCCGACTTCAGAATATGGATGAAAACAGCCGCTTCTATGGCGGAGTGCCTGAGGACAACGGAATTTACCAGGCTAAGTCCACAATATATAAAACAACAGCCCTTGTCGCAGGATACGTAAATAAGGATTCGGCATTCAGCCACAATCCCGACATCATGAAACGCATAAAGCTTGCCCTTTCCTATATTGAAAAGTGCCAGCATGAATCAGGACTGTTTGATTATGTAACATGTAACTTTAATTCTGCTCCCGACACGGCCTTTTGTATAAAAAAGCTTGTGCCGACACTGGAACTATTAAGAACCATACGAGACGGTAAGGCATCTGCATATGTGGCAGAAAACATATATGAGGATGTTAAGGAAGTGCATGAACGCATAGAAAAGATTGTGCATAACGGTGCAAAGGGCTTACTTCAGGGCGGTTTCCATACACCTAATCACAGATGGGCAATAGCTTCACTTCTAGCATACTCAGGAATGCTTTTTAATGACAGCTCACTTACTAAGCAGGCGGATATTTATCTCAACGAGGGCATTGATTGTAATGACGACGGAGAATTCTCCGAAAAATCAGCAGGAAACTATAATCGTGTAAATAACGACGCCATGATTATGCTTACTGAGTCACTGGGAGACGAAAAATACGAGGCATACGCTCTCAGGAACCTCAAGATGATGCTTACCTATTTTGAGCCTGATGACAGCGTGTTTACGGCAAATTCCACAAGATTTGACAAGGATCGACTGATTTTCCCTAAGGACTACTATCTTGAGTATCTTAAGATGGGAGTAAAATACAACATTCCGGAATTCTTGGACATGGCGAACAGCATATTTAAAACTGTGGCAGAAAAGGGAATAACAAGTCCCGATTTCCTTACTCAGCTTATGCAGAGACCTGACCTGATTGAACTGGAGCATGAGGGCTGCGGATACAATAAGAACTACGAGGTCTTCTATAAGGAGTCCGGTATTCTGAGACGCCGTCGTGGTGATTTGTCGATTACTGTAATGAATGGAAAGTCGAATTTCCTTTATGTTCATACAGGTTCAATCAAGCTTGAAATGAAGGTGGGCGGCAGCTTCTGCGAACACAGAGCATTTAAGAGCGAAACCATGACAAAAAACGAGGACGGCTCTTACAGCCTGCATCAGACTATGCGTGGCTGGTACTATCTGCCCTTCGAAGAAAAGCCCGAAACCAGCGACTGGTGGAAGATGGACAACGCCCATAGACCGAAGAAAATGGGACCTGATATGAATATTGACGTTACAATTACCGAGGTAGAAAATGGCGTTGATGTTAACGTTAAGACAAGCGGAGTCGAAGGTGCTCCATGGCGTATAGAACTGGCGTTCGGAGGAATAGAGAGAATTGCCAACGAACATATGTCTATGGCAGTTACAGGGGACGAAGTGCTTGTTCTTCGTGACGGAATGTTCACTGCATCAAACAAATTCGATCAGCTGACCGTAGGTCCGGCTTTTGGTGAACATCACTTTACCGAAGGAAAAGAGGACAGCGAGGCAAAAACTCCGGGTGCTGCAACGGTTTATTTTACAGATTATACTTCCTTTGATCACACAATACAGATAAGAAACGGAAATTATGGTTTATAAAAAAGCAAAAGTATTTTTAGACGGCAAGTTCGAAGAACGAGAGTTTGTAAGCGGGAAGGAACCACATAATGAGTGCAAACGGCCTGTTTACATAATTCCGCGTCTGGTGGACATTCACTCCCATGGATGTGCCGGCTTTGATTTCTCTTACGCTACCGTGGAAGAAATCGAAAAAATGGCAGAATACTACTATTCAAACGGCATAGGAACAGTTCTTGCCACCACAATGACAGAATCAAGGGAGACAATGCTGAAGGCGGCCGAGAATGTCCCACGCTACATGGCAGAGCACAGACTCAAGGAATCGGTAATCGCCGGCCTGTACATGGAGGGCCCCTTTTTCGGCAAAGAAAAAAAAGGAGCACATGACGAGAAGTACCTGATGCCTGTAGACCTGGAGCTTCTGAACGAGTATTGCAGAGCAGGCAATGAACAGGTGAAAATTGTTGCCTTTGATCCTTGCGTGGATGGTGCCGGGGAACTTATTGAAAAGTATAAAGACAGATTTGTGCTGACTATTGCACATACTCCCTGCGACTACACAAAAGCATTGGAATTAATGAAAAATGGCATAAATCATGTGACACACCTTTATAATGCAATGGATGGACTGGACAAACGTAAACCGGGAATCCCGGGAGCGGTGCTGGACACGGAAAACTGTTACGCTGAGATAATATGTGATGGAATACATATTCATCCTTCAGTAATAAGAACCATGTTCAAATGCCATGGAGACCATATGGTGCTTATTTCAGATTCCATGTCTGCCACAGGCCTTTCAGATGGCAGATACACCTTAGGAGGCCAGGAGGTTACTGTTAAGTCCGGAAAAGCTACACTTTCAGACGGAACAATAGCAGGCTCAGTGAACAATCTATATGAAATGTTCAAAAAAGCAGTTTCCTTCGGAGTGCCACTGGAACAGGCAGTGGCTGCAGCCACCATTAATCCCGCAAAAAGTGCAAGGCTTGAAACGCAATGCGGATTCGTAACAGAAAAAAGTTATCTTGTATTAAATGAACAATTGGAAATAATAGAATGATTAACAAGGTCGCGATCTGGTAATAAACAAATCGCGACCTTGCTTTTTGACCATATTTATGGGATAATAATAAGTTAAGAATAATTAATATGGGAGAACTATATGAGAATTGGTTCAGGCTATGATGTACACAAGCTTGTTGAGGGCCGTGCACTTATTCTGGGAGGCGTTGCAATCCCCTATGAAAAGGGACTTCTGGGACATTCTGATGCGGACGTATTAACGCATGCGATTATGGATGCTCTTCTTGGTGCGGCTGCAATGGGTGACATCGGTAAGCACTTTCCGGACAGTGATGACAAATATAAAGGTATATCCAGCCTTTCACTGCTTTCGGAAGTTAAAAATCTTTTAGAGAGCGAACTTTTCATCGTAGAAAATATAGATGCAACGATTATTTGCCAGAAACCCAAGCTTGCATCATACATAAATGAAATGCGTGAGAATATTGCAAATACGCTGTGTATTGATATTTCTCAGGTTAATATTAAAGCGACTACCGAAGAAGGGCTTGGATTTACGGGCAGCGGAGAAGGCATCGCAGCTCAGGCAGTGTGTCTTCTTGAAAATATACGCAATCTGAATTACGGAGCAGGCTCTTCAGGATTGTATGATTTTGAAAGTGCCGATGCAGTGGTAGCAGGAAAATCCTGCGGAGGTTGTCCGGGGTGTTGTAAGCAGGGATAAAACTTGCTGAATATATACTTGGAGATTTGAAATGGGATTTTTTAAAACATTTAAAGAAGAAGCAAACGTGATAAAAGAGAGAGACCCGGCTATTCACTCGGCCTGGGAAGTACTGTTGTACCCATCATTCAGAGCAGTGTTACGACACAGAAAAGCTCACTGGATGTATGAGCATGGCTTATATTTCCTGGCACGTTGGTACTCTCAGCGAACAGTAAGAAAAACCGGTATTGAAATACACCCCGGTGCAACAATCGGTAAGGGCCTTTTTATTGACCATGGTAATGGTGTAATCATCGGAGAGACAACAATAATCGGTGATAATGTAACACTTTATCAGGGAGTTACCCTTGGAGGTACAGGTAAAGAACACGGGAAACGTCATCCGACTATAGGAAACAACGTAATGATTTCTGCAGGTGCCAAGGTTCTGGGAAGCTTTACCGTAGGTGACAACAGCAAAATCGGAGCAGGCTCCGTCGTACTTTCTGAAGTGCCGCCCAACTCAACCGTTGTGGGCGTTCCGGGACGTGTTGTCAAGATGAACAACGTTAAAGTACCGAGAGAGGATATGGATCAGGTTCACCTTCCGGACCCTGTTATGAATGATATTGAAACATTAAAGAAAGAATGTGCCGAACTTAAAGAGGCACTTAAGAGGTTATCATAATGGAAAATAAAATCCAGATTTTTAACACACTTACAAGACGTGTTGAAACTATTAAACCCAATGAAGACGGAAAAATCGGCATGTATACATGCGGACCTACTGTATACCACTATGCACATATCGGAAACCTCCGCTCATACATTATGGAGGACGTGCTTGAAAAGACACTCCGCTATGCAGGCTACGACGTTACAAGAGTAATGAATATTACTGACGTAGGACATCTTACAAGCGATTCAGATACCGGCGATGATAAGATGGTAAAGGAAGCAGAAAAAGAGCATAAGACTGTTATGGAGATTGCAAAATTCTATACAGATGCTTTTATGAAGGACTGTGAGCGTCTTAATATCAAGACTCCCGATTACGTTCAGCCCGCTACAGGCTGCATTCCTGAGTTCATTCACATGATTGAAGTGCTTCTGGAAAAGGGCTATGCATACGTTGCCGGTGAAAATGTATATTTTGACACCTCCAAGCTTAAGGATTACTACGTCCTTTCACCACAGTCCGAAAAGGAACTTATGGTAGGCGTACGTGACGACGTTACAGAGGATGAAAACAAGAGAAACAAGTCAGACTTTGTGCTTTGGTTTACAAAGTCCAAATTCGGTAATCAGGACCTTAAGTGGGATTCACCCTGGGGCGTAGGCTATCCCGGATGGCATATTG
>JAKSRZ010000056.1 GCA_024403375.1 Lachnospiraceae bacterium | reverse complement strand
GGCCGCCAGCCCTGGCGCCCAGTCCACATCCTACAATCTTGGTGAGGACTGCAAACACAGCCAGAATCAGTGCGAAGATAATAATCTGCGAATTCATTGTTGTAAGGTCTGTTTTCATGCCCACGCTTGCAAAGAATACAGGTGTGAAAAGCATGTATGATGTAACAGTGAATTTTTTTGCGATGAACTGACGGGATTTGCCGATGTTGCAGAGAATAACACCTGCAAAGTATGCACCGGTAATGTCTGCAACGCCGAAAATAGCTTCAGCACAGTAGGACATTAACAGACAGAAAGCGAAGGCCCAGATAGCCAGTCTTCTGCTGTGACCGTGAGTTTCGGAAATGAACTTGAAAATCTTGTTGAATATAAAGGTCATTACAAGTACAAACACGAAGAACAGGATAATTTTCCCAAGTACGAGAACAACACTGCCGCTGCCTGTTCCAAAGCCTGTGAGCACGGAAAGTACAACTATGCCGATAATATCATCGATAAGAGCCGCACTTAACAGTGTGGTTCCTGTTTTGGATTTCAGTTTTCCCATTTCGTTTAAGGTTTCTACTGTGATACTTACGGAAGTAGCCGCAAATACAGTACCTACGAAAGCTGCCTTTAAGATATCTGCCGTTACGAATTCTCCTTTGAAGAAGAAGAAATAGAATCCGCCGCAGAAAATAATAGGCACGAATACGCCCATGCAGGCGATTACAAAGGCTTTTAAGCCTGTGCTCTTGAGTTCTTTTAAATCGGTATCGATACCTGCAGTGAACATAAGCATGATAACGCCGATTTCCGCTGTTTTAGCAAGGAAATCTGTACTTTCCAGAACACTGAAGCCGCTTGGTCCCAGAATGATTCCCGCAAGAAGCGCACCTACGACCTGCGGCATGTGCACTCTTTCGCTGACCAGTCCGAATACTTTAGTAAATAACAGAATGATAGCCAGCATCAGTAAAAATGAATAGTTTTCCATATAATACCTCCCAAATGAAAACTGTGTCCGGGCGTTTAAGCCCGACGCACAAGAGTCTATTCTACGCTTACTTTTGATAAAGTCAATAAAAAACTCAATCTATTCTGCCATTTTCCTCGTTCTATTTTATTACTTTCAACTATTTCTTTTAGTAATACGATGAGGAACCCTTGAAAAATCAACTGCTGATTGCTTCAATGTCTGAAAATGCAAAGAACGTCCAATCCAATGATCGAACGTTCTTCGTTTATCAATATACTAATATAATCGCGAATTTCCTGACTCCAGCCGTATTATGGGGCTGAAACATATTACTTTCTATACTCTGTAAGTCAGCTTTTCTCCGTCATAATCGACAGTTACTGTCTGCTCGTCATAGAGTTCGCCTCTGATAATAAGCTGTGCGATTTCAGTCTCAAGATGCTTCTGAATATATCTCTTTACAGGACGTGCACCGAACTGCGGCTCGTAAGCTTCTTCCGCAATGAAGAGCTTTGCGGCTTCAGTGATTTCCAGCTTCATATTTCTCTTTTCGAGACGTTCTCTCAGATCCATCAGGCTAAGATCAATGATGCCTGTAATCTGATCCTTTGTGAGAGCGCTGAAGATGATGGTGTCATCAATTCTGTTCAGGAATTCAGGTCTGAAATATGCCTTCAGACCGTTTACCACTCTGTCCTTTACCTCCTGCGGAATGGTTCCGTTTTCGGTCATGTTATCGATAAGCTCCTGAGAGCCGATGTTGGACGTAAGGATGATGATGGTGTTCTTGAAGTCCACGGTTCTGCCCTGATTGTCGGTCAGACGTCCGTCATCAAGAAGCTGCAGCAGAATGTTGAACACATCCGGATGCGCCTTTTCGATTTCGTCGAAGAGGATTACGCTGTAAGGTTTACGGCGAACGGCTTCGGTCAGCTGGCCGCCTTCATCGTAGCCTACATATCCCGGAGGCGCTCCTACAAGTCTGGAAACGGAGTGCTTTTCCATGTATTCGGACATGTCGATTCGAATCATGTTTCTTTCTGTATCGAAAAGTGCTTCTGAAAGAGCCTTTGCCAGTTCTGTCTTACCCACACCGGTAGGTCCCAGGAAGATGAAGGAACCGATAGGTCTGTTTTCATTCTTGAGGCCTGCTCTCGCTCTTAAGATAGCTTCGCTTACAGCCTGCACGCCTTCATCCTGTCCGATTACTCTTCTGTGGAGAATTTCAGGAAGTCTGAGAAGCTTTTCTCTTTCGGATTCGACAAGTTTAGCTACCGGAATTCCGGTCCATCCGGAAATAACCTCTGCAATTTCCTCTTCGGTTACCTCTTCCTTGAGAAGTCTGTTTTCGGATTCCTTGGCCTTTTCCGCCTTGGCCTTTTCTTCTTCCAGCTGCTTTTCCAGTGCCGGAAGCTCTCCGTATTTCAGCTGTGCCATCTTTTCAAGGTCGTAATCTCTTTCGGCCTCTTCCAGACGGCGCTTTGTTTCTTCGATTTTCTGCTTGATTTCCTTTACTTCAGAAATGGCCTTCTTTTCATTTTCCCACTGAGCTCTCATGGACTTGTTTTCTTCCTGAAGAAGTGCAAGTTCCTTTTCAAGAGCTTCGAGACGCGCCCTGGAGCCCTTGTCTTCTTCCTTGCTCAGGGCCTGCTTTTCAATCTCAAGCTGCATGATCTTTCTGGAGATTTCGTCCAGTTCCTGCGGAAGGCTGTCGATTTCTGTTCTGATTCTTGCAGCGGCTTCATCCATCAGGTCAATGGCTTTATCAGGAAGGAATCTGTCTGAAATATATCTGTCGGAAAGTGTAGCACAGGCAATAAGAGCATTGTCTGTGATTCTTACACCGTGGTGAATTTCAAAAGTTTCCTTCAGACCTCTTAGAATGGTAATAGTATCCTCTACTGTAGGCTGATCAACGAGAACTTTCTGGAATCTTCTTTCCAGAGCTGCATCCTTTTCTATATACTTGCGGTATTCGTCAAGAGTCGTTGCACCGATGCAGTGGAGTTCGCCTCTGGCCAGCTTTGGTTTAAGCAGATTGCCTGCGTCCATGGAACCTTCAGTACGTCCAGCACCAACGATGTTGTGAAGTTCGTCAATAAAGAGCAGGATTCTGCCTTCTGACTTTTCAACTTCGTTGAGAACGGCTTTCAGTCGTTCTTCGAATTCACCTCTGAACTTGGCACCTGCAATGAGTGCGCCCATGTCCAGAGCAAAAATAGTCTTGTCCTTAAGGCCTTCAGGAACATCTCCCTTAAGAATTCTCTGCGCCAGTCCTTCTACTACTGCGGTCTTGCCTACACCCGGTTCGCCGATGAGGACAGGATTGTTCTTGGTCTTTCTGGAAAGAATCTGAATCACGTGTCTGATTTCCGCATCACGGCCGATAACCGGATCCAGCTTTCCCTGACGGGCCATGTCCACAAGGTCACGTCCGTATTTATTAAGTGCATCATAGTTTTCTTCAGGATTCTGGCTTGTTACTCTCTGGTTCCCCCTAACCTTTGAGAGTGCTTCCAGGAATTTGTCCTTAGTAATTCCAAAACGGTTGAAAACCACGGTGCTTGGAGTGTTTCTTTCTTCAAGAAGTGCCATGTAGATGTGTTCCACACTTACATATTCGTCCTTGAACTGTTCCGCATTTTTTTCAGCCTTCATAAGGATTTCGCTGAAACGTCTGGACGGATATACGCTGCCCGCGGCACCGCTTACCTTCGGAAGTCTTTCCAGCTCGCTCTGTAGAGCTGCAATAACTGCACTGATATCAATATTCATGTATTTCAGAAGCTTAGGAATCAGACCTTCATTCTGCATCATGAGTGCCATGTGCATATGTTCCCCGTCAATGGTCTGATGGCCTTCTGAAATTGCAATGTTCTGGCAGTCCATTACTGCCTGCTGTGCATTCTGTGTGAATTTTTCGATGTTCATTTTTTCCCCTTTCCCGAGGCTCCCCTTCTGATAAGCCTCATGAGTCTATCTTAATTACATTTTTAACTGTTTTAATCTGTCGCAGACTTCTGAAACCAGCCTGAGGCCTTGTAAAATTACCCTGCGGCGATCAGTTTTGCTGATTTTTCCTGCCGACACCTATATATTACACCCGCAAAAGCAAAAGTCAATAGAAATTTAGCACTCTTTTTATCAGAGTGCTAACAATATGCATAACGCCCCCGTATATCGTTGGAATTTCAGCATTTCTGCGATTATGTTTTTTGTGTGAAGTTTAGATGTGGACTGCAGAATCCGTGTTGAGCAGCTCGGCAAGGCCCCTCTTTCGCTGGGCTCCGGACCTGCATTTTCTAAACTTATGTTTATTTTTAAACTTTTTTAAATTTTTTTCGCAAAATCTGTTGACATTGGTTCGGAGATTTGTTATATTAGAGTTCCGCGAGGCGAGGAACCGGTTCTCCCAAAAAGTTGAATCGTTCTCCGCACGCGTTCATATATATCCCATTTGCACTTTATAAAAGTTTACATATATACATTATTTTCTTTTTAATCACAATTTACATAGATTGTCGAAAGACAGATTAGTAGAAGTACGACCGCAGGCCGTATTTTTTCTTTTTTAAGAAAGTACATCATATGAAAGGAGATCAAATAATGGTTAATTTAATCGCAATTGTAATCGGCTCTGCCGTGGGAACAGCAACAAGCATGTTCATGAACAAAATCACAGAATAAAAGGAACGTACTTACGAGGCACGTTCCTTTTTTCTTTATAAGTAATGTCAACTTTTATAAATGTCACTCCTATGTCCAACATTTACTATTAGGATGAGAACTTTCTTGTCTTCTATTTCTGCAATAATCCTATAGTCCCCCACCCGATATCTCCATTGTCCGGATTTATCGACAGTTAACCCTTTTCCGTGTATGCGTGGATTATCACAGCCTTCAAGATTTTTACTGATCCAACCCAATATCAGTGACGCAGTGGTTCTATCCATTTTTTTTAGTTGTTTTAATGCTACTTTTGTAAATTCAACATGAAACATTATTTAAGTCCAAGTTCCTTCTCAACCTCATCCAGAGTGAATGTTTCAGGGTCCTTTCTATATTCTTCCATAGCAAGCTTATAAGCATTCAAGTCATATTCGTTTTCAATTTTTTCCATCACTGCTTGTCTAAACAGTTCAGAAAGACTTATATTATGCAATTCTGCATATTTTTTTATAAGGGCAGTATCTTCGCTGCTCAATCTAAGTGAAATAGCCATCTTCTCGCCTCCTTTATGTAATACATTGTATTACATAAAGCAATTATAGTCAATATCCGTTTTATAACGCTGTCCCTTTGGTCGGGATTGAGAATTCCTTTTCGACATCGTGTCCTTCCAGAGTGAGAAGTGCCACCTTTTTTGGCATTCCTCCGCCGTAACCTGTAAGGCTTCCGTTGGTTCCAACTACACGATGGCATGGAACGATGATTGAAATAGGGTTGTGGCCGACTGCACCTCCAACTGCCTGAGCTGACATTCTTTCCAGTCCTCGCTCAGCTGCTATCTTCTGAGCAATATCACCATAGGTAATGGTCTTTCCGTAAGGAATTTCCAGCATGATTTCACCGACCCTCTTTCGGAAATCAGAACCTGTAAGTCTGTATGGCGGCAGGAAACCCGGATCTTTACCTTCGAAGTAGAGTTTTAGCCATTTTTCAGTCAGTTCAAATACCTTTCCATCTGCATCAGGGCAAGCAGAAGCATTTTCGAAAATCACTTCTCCGGCATTTTTCGAAGATGTCTCCGGTTTTGCTGTTTCTGCCTGTGGATCCGGTTCAGAAATATCGGTAACAGTTTTCTTCTTCAGGTCCTCAGCAAAGTATCTGCCGTTATCAAACCAGAGCCCTGTAAGTGCACCGTCTTCTGATGACATCATTATTTTCCCCATGGGGGAGTCTACGAATTTCGTATATATCATTTTAGTTTTTCCTCTTTCTGTATTCATCCTGCAGTCATCTTTACTGCCATGTTATTTGGCACTCCCCTGCCTGGTTTCAGGGATTTTCAGTGCAGGTGATAAAGAATCCGTTCATCGACACCATCGGTAACCAAACTGTACCTGAATTTCAACAGCCGGCCTCCAATGACCATTTTAGATGCTCAGTGCTTTAATTGCTTCGATGATGTTTCGCACTCCGACAACTCGTGCCCCGCCCAGTTCCTTAGGCAGTTTCTCTGCGTTATTCTTCGGCATGATTACCAGTTTGTATCCCATACGCGCTGCTTCTTTTGCAATCTTTTCAGCATTCTGGACGTTTCTGATTTCACCGGTCAGACCGATTTCACCTACCGCCAGCGTCTTTCTCGCAGGTGTAACACGCTTAAGTGATGAGTAGATAGCCAGTGCTGCTGCCAGATCGGTGCTGGTACCGTCAGGTTTAATACCGCCTACGACATTTACATACACATCCTGGTTTACCAGCTGAAGACCTGCCTTCTTTTCCATTACGGCAAGTATCATATTCAGTCTGTTATTATCAATACCGACTGACGTACGTCTGGCAAAGCCGATGTTTGCAGGAGAAACCAGCGCCTGTATTTCAAACATGACAGGGCGCGTTCCTTCATATACCGCAGTTGTTACAGAGCCTTCCACCTGCTCATCCTGTCCTTCCAGGAAGGTCGCGGAGATATCCGGAAGTTCCATAAGGCCTGCTGCCTCCATTCTGAATGCACCGATTTCGCTGGTGGTGCCGAATCTGTTCTTGAAGGATCTGAGCACACGGATTTCCTGGTCACGCTCTCCGGAGAAATTGAGTACACAGTCTACCAGGTGTTCTACAGTTTTAGGTCCTGCAAGTTCACCGCTCTTGGTAACATGGGCAACTATGAAAATAGGCATGTTACGGGTCTTACCCAGTTTCATAAGCTGGTTACCGCAGACTCTCACCTGAGAAACACTTCCGGGTGCGGAATCTGCCTGACTGCTGTACATCGTCTGAATTGAGTCAACAATAAGGAAATCCGCTTTCAGTTCCCCGCAGATTGTTTCAACATTTTCCATATTTGTCTCTGCCAGAACCAGTAAATTGTCAGAAAGATTCGGACATACTCTGTCTGCTCTGAGTTTAATCTGCTCTTCGGACTCTTCCCCGGAAACATAGAGTACTATCTTTCCCTGAGCCGCAAGGTTCGCAGCAGTTTGAATAATAATGGTGGATTTGCCGATTCCGGGTTCGCCTGAAATGAGCACGAGAGAGCCTTTGACCAGGCCTCCGCCCAGAACGCGGTTGAGTTCGCCTATTCCCGTATCTATTCTCTCGTAATGTGCAGTGCCTACGGTCTTAAGTGCTGACGGTTTCGCTTTTGCTGTTGTGGCTCTCCTGCGGGGATCTTCCTGAATATTAGGAAGCACTTTCTCCTCTACGAAAGAGTTCCATGCACCGCATATGCATTTTCCTATCCACTGTGCACTTTCATAGCCGCACTGCTGACATACGAATACTGTTTTTTCTTTTTTTGCCATTGATTTATCCTCTAAACATCTATCTGAAAGCCTTACTTTTCCCAGAATCCCTTCTGCTGAATACGGGAAGACTATTTCTCAAATGCGAAAAACCTTTCTTTCGCTTTATCCTTATCTCGATAATATCATATGCCGCCCCAAAACGCAAACGTTTGTTCGTATCTGTTCAAAAAAGAATTTTCGACATAACAAAAGGACCCGTGATTCACGGGTCCTTTCCTTGCGACTCAATACGCTATATTCACTTACACTGACTCTGCTCCCTTACATATTCAGCAAACATGCATGCTACTCTAGACATATTCATTTGCTTCCTCCACACAATATATGAATTAATTTTTATTTCAGGACGAAACTGTTTTATTACGATATCCGAGTCGTTTATATTCAGCCTATTGTTGATGGTAATCATAGAACCCAAACCTTCTTTTACAAATGCATATAGATTATATGGAAGAAGTAAATATCCTTCTAGAGAGAAATTTTCAAAATCATCTCCCGCCCATTTCCTAATATAACGCTTCCAGATAAGTTCATTTGCAAAAACGGGTGTGTTAATCAAATCCTTAGGTTTTATGTTTTCCTTTCCCGCCAATCCGTGTGACTTCGTTGTCAGAAAAATCAGTTCGTCCTGGTCCGGAAATTTAATATATTCATATTTATCACTATTGGGCTTTTCCAAGAGAACAGCGAAATCAATACTTCCATCATCAAGGCTTTTAAGTCTTTGAGAATGATCGGAGCTTGTTATGGAATATTTCATTTTAGGATATTTTTCTCGAAATGCCCTTATTTGTTTCGCGAGAAATCGTACCTGAAATGTTTCGGGTACATCAAAGTATATTGTACCTGATACATCAATTGCTTTTGTAGCAAAACCAATCAGGGGTTTTTCTGCAAAACTGTAAATCTGTAGAACAATGTCAAGAAACTCCTTGCCCTCATCCGTCAAAGATATCGAAAATGGCCTCCGTACAAACAGTTGTTTCCCCAGTTCTTCTTCAAGCAATTTAATTTGTCTTGAAATTGCAGATTGCGAAATGTGCAGTTTATCTGCCGCTTTCGAAAAGCTCTTTTCCCTTGCAACTACAACAAAATTGCTAAAAACTTTAATGTCCATTATCTTCCACTTTCCCTTCACTTTGCAGTATGTCAGCCTTGATTGTTTCAATTAATTGCAAATCTATATCATGGTCAATAATCTCTACGCCTGTACTTTCTAGCAATATTTTTAATTCATCATAATCATATATCGAGCATAAAACCGTTTTGTAATAATCATCAATGCCCACAATACGGATTTCTATTCGTTCATCTTCAATTATTGGATATAGACATAAATAAGTTCTGATTTTAGCTATATCTAATTTTAGATGCTCGGCTTTTTTAATGGCACAGACATAGTCATTTGAAAGCGAAAAGTACTTTACCTTATCAAGGTAATTAATCAGTTCGCTCACAGCACGATAAGCGTCATTCGTACCTTCTAAAAATATTGCAAAGTACCGGGCGCTATGCTCCTCTTCAAAATGACAATAATTCGCAAGAAATCCCTCTCCAACATAATTGAAATATACATTTCCATATGCCTCTTGGATATTTTTTTTCATTTCCGTCTTTGCGTAAATATGACTGCCAATTGTTGCTACAATCAATAAGGTAACAATGATTGCTACTCGTTTTTTCATAGCTTTACTCCTATGAATCGATCATTATATTTTTATCAAGCACCCACATAGTAAACGTTGTGAGTTATACTTGCATAGCCCGTTGTTGCCGTCAACATTTGATGTCCATTATTAGTATAAACTTTATACAACATTTTCCCACTGGCGGTAACACTACCTGTCAAAACACTTGATGCTAAAGAGGTATATGTAATTTCACATGCGACACCATTAGAAGTGTTGTTACGAGCTGTTGCCCTTGGGCTTGTCGCAGGCAGGTCTGCCTGCGACGCATTGGCCGACGCAATCGTCATTGCAACTTCTACTGAATTGTAATGTGTATTGCTTCCCGTCATTGACTTTGTTACACTCGTTGATGAAAGAAGACTCAGTAGCAGGTTTACTGTCGCAATTGCTGTATCTGCACCAGGTATGACCGAACTAATCAAATCAAAGGCCGGGGGTAACGATGAGCTAGAGTTACTTGGTGTTGTGTCGAATATTTGTAGAAAGTTTGTTGTATTGCATGTGAATTTTGCCGTCGCCTTATATGGGAACACGGATGTTGCACCGCTTATCGCATTCTTCACATTATTTGATCTGCCAAAAATTCTAATCACTTCAAAGCCTTTTGCGCCAGAAGAACCAAGTGCAACGTCATCTTTAAAATCACGTTTGGAGACTGTGATTATAACCGTTTCGTTGCTGGCATTCCCACCACTTATCGAAGAATTATGGTTTTGATTGCAGAAAATATATTTAGGATTATTAGTCGTCGAACTAGTTTCAATGCTTGCATTATTTATGTTCTCACAGCATTGTTCTGCGTACTGCTTATCTAACAGCAAGGCAACATATTCACAGTATTCCGGAAAACTATCGCCAAACAGGAGAATTCCTATACCTTCGTCTATCGTTCCAAATGTAACATTAATCTTAGCCTTTGAAATCGAATCATTTATTACAATGTCAAACACTATCGGCATTTCAAAGTCGTTATATTCAATACTGGCATCAACTACGTTGAAAAAAACAAATTTCCCATTCTGTACTTTTGATTTTTCAAATGGTTGATTATCCAATGGAATGAATATTCCAGTGCGGCGGAGCCGCCTGTCCGGAAAAGTGAGAGCCACCTGTCCGGACTTGCGGAGCCACTTTGTTATCTGCTTTCCTCAGGGTCTAACCCATAACGTTTACGCATGGATTCGTCCCTGTTTGGATCAACACTCTCGATATCAATCTTGTATGAATCGTAAGTGATTCTGTCCATGATTGCATCGGCAAGAGGGTTGTCATTGCCGCCCAGACGTTCATACCAACCAGCCTCTCTGAATTGAGAGCAGAAGATTGTAGAACTCCTTTTACGGCGTTTGTGAATCAATTCAAAGACATGCTTTGATTCTGATTCAGATAATTTCATCAATAACCACTCGTCTAAAATCAGAAGAGTTGGTTTAGTATACTTCTCCAGAACCTTTTGATAGTTACCATCCCGCATGGCGGCTTCAAGGTCAATCAGAAGATCCGGAAGCCTTACATATTTCACTGAAAAGTATTGTTTGCAGGCTTCCATTCCAAAAGCACAGGCCATATATGTTTTGCCGCTTCCGGTCGCTCCAGTAATGAATATGTTTCGGTATTCCGTAATGTATTCACAGCTTGCAAGTCTTGTAATTAGTGACTTGTTCAGCTTCCTTCCGGAACGGTAGTCGATATCGGATATGCTTGCATCAGACTGCTCGAATTCAGCATTGTGAATAAGCCTTTTCAGACGATTGTTCTTGCGGTTTGTATATTCGATATCAACAATCATCCCAAAACGGTCTTCAAAAGGAATATCCTTCATCTTTGGATCATTCATCTGAAGGCGGAATGCATTTGCCATGGCTGACATATGCATTTCAATAAGTTTTTCCGTTGTACTGTAGTTAAGTCATTGCTTTGTCCTCCATAATATCTGGCACCACGAGTGATTCCATACATGTTTGATGAATTCTTGACATCGTCTTCCGATTTGAGATCTTCATCTTTCAGGTTCACAATCAGATTCTTGATGCTTTTGTAGCTTGGTGAATCAGTAAAAGTCAGTGCCTTCCGGCATGCTGCTTCCAGGCGCTCTTTTGAGTATCTTTCAGCAAGTTTCAAAAGACCCATACAGGACCTGTAATACTGTTGTTCCACCTTCCCGGAGGATAAAATGCTGTCTACAGCTTTGTAAGTATTGATACCAATACGCTTTGCCCATTCTCTGAAACGATCGCCATTCCATTCAACAAATCGCTGATGGTCCGGTGGCATGTGTCCCAGAACTGTTGAATACTGACCATGCCGTCCGTAAAGACGTCTGTGAGAAGCAATGCGTTCATTATGAATAAATACCTCTACTGTGTGTTCTGTAATTCGCACATCGACCTTGTTTCTGATATGCTGATAAGGCACAGAGTAGTACATGTAGTCTACTGCGATGTGATAATTGTATTGAACTGTAGCCTGTTTAAATACGGCCAGTTCATAGCGAGTAGCAGGCAGAGGTAGCAGTAATTGTTTTTCTTCCCCAAGAAATAACCGAAGTCTGCTGCTTTCTTTTTTCTGGAAGTCATTGCGGTTAAAATTATCAAGCTTTTCCTTGATTGCGTTGTTAAGTTCCGCCAGAGAAAAGAACTGCTCATTTCGAAGTGCTGCAGTAATCCACGTTGATACGTGGTTGACATTTCCTTCTGCGTTCGGTTTATCTTTGGGTTTTCGTACCCTTGCGGGGATTATGGCTGTATTGTAGTGCTCAGCCATTTCATGATATGTTGCGTTAAGCGATGGTGAATACCAGGTGCTTTTCTGATGGTTGACAGCCGTTGTAGTGTTGTCAGGAACAACAATCTTCGGGACGCCTCCGAAGTGTTCAAACATGTGAACATGAGCTGTAATCCAGGATTTTTCCTGTTCATTGATGAATGCCTCAGCATAGGTGTATTGACTGTAAGTCATAACCCCTACAAAAATCCAAGCATCAACGATTTCGCCAGTGTCAGGGTCAGTTATCTTGGCAGGATCTCCAGCCCAGTCTACCTCAGCCTGTTCTCCCGGCTTCCGTGGTATATGCATAGTTGCCTTGCGTTGTTCTTCATTCTTCTGAATGTAGTAACAGAACTGGGAATACATCAACGGTTCTTCGTTGTTCAAATGACAATCGGTGCAGTATTCTACCCATAGTAATTTCTTGTTTACACCATTGCGGAGAAGTTCCTTTCTGATGTAATCAAAGTCCGGCATGCGTTTCGCCGTGGCGGTTTTCTCTTTCGGGAACAATAGTTCCCCCAGAGCAGATTCCGTCACATTGTCTTCGAGCGGCCATGAAATTCCTTTTTCTTTGGCAGCTGCAAGAACTTTTGCAACGGTATTTCTTGAAACACTGCAACTCAATGCAATGTTTCGTTCACTGAAATCCAGGCTTTTCAGTCGCAGGATTTCTCGATATTTGGTCATATTGTTGACCTCCTTCATATGTATTTACGCTTCCGCGCATACATACAGTATGAAGGATAAACTTAATGGAGTCATCAAAATGGCTCCGAAAATCCGGAATTAGTGGCTCCCATTCGCCGGAACGGTGGCTCTGAAAGTCCGGACAGGTGGCTCAAAGTAGCCCGGAATATTCACAATGGAACACAAAAGACCTTGCTTCCCATAACGATATTTATTTTACCGCAAACACATATGGATTCCTTTCCAGTCTTAACGGATTCTACCACTAATTCGGAATAACAGCCATCACCTTGAATTGTATCATAGGCACCTATCAATTGCAAATTCGATCCCGTAATTAATTCTAAAGACTCTTCGTCACGACACATCTGTTCACGTATAGATTTACATGTTTTAACATCGCAGATTTCTCCAAATGCAATTATCGGCATTTGAATAATGAATAATACACACAGTAAAATAGATATTTTTCTCATTTTTAAGCCTCCTTAACTTTTTAAATTTACTTGTATTTATCCTTATCTTAATCGAGCCTATATTATTTATCGAATGTAAATAATGCATACATCTTTATCACATAATTGCATTGTCCTATCGTAGCTTAGCTGTTTTAGGGTATGTTGTATTTACACCTTACCCCCAAAAGGTTTATTGAGCCAAAAATGACAAAAGGACCCGTGAATCACGGGTCCTTAATGTTTTAGTTTTATCCGAGTCGGCTCAGTCAAATTACTTTGCTGCTGCTTCTTCTTCAAGTCTGTGAGCTTCGATAATCTTCTGTGCTACGTTTGAAGGTACTTCTTCGTACTTTTCAAATGTCATTTCGAAGGATCCTCTAGCTCTTGTCATAGCTCTGAGTGCGATTGCATAGTCGAAGAGTTCTGACTGTGGAACCATAGCGATGAGCTTCTGTCCGTCTGCGGAAGGTTCCATACCGAAGATCTTACCTCTTCTCTTGTTCATGTCGCCCATAACGTCACCAACGTAGTCGTCCGGAACGGAGATTTCTACCTTCATGATAGGTTCAAGGAGACAAGGCTTAGCTTCAACGATACCCTTCTTGAATGCTAAGGATGCAGCAATCTTGAATGCGTTTTCGTTGGAGTCTACATCGTGGTATGAACCATCGTATAATACAGCCTTAACGTTCTGTACCTTACATCCGGCAAGAGGACCTCTTTCCATGCATTCACGGAGACCCTTTTCAACTGCAGGTACATACTGCTTAGGAACTGAGCCACCGAATAATTCTTCGGAGAATTCGAATTCTTCCATGGAAGGTGAGAATCTGATATGAACATCACCATACTGACCAGCACCACCGGACTGCTTCTTGTGCTTACCCTGAACATCAGAGTTACCCTTGATTGTTTCTCTGTAAGCGATCTTCTGAGGGATTGTCTTAACAGCTACGCCGAACTTATCCTTTACCTTAGCAAGGATAATGGAAACCTGCATGTCGCCCTGAGCGCCGATTAATGTCTGTCTTGTTTCTACGTTTCTTTCGATTACGAATGAAGGGTCTTCTTCTCTTAACTTGATGAGACCCTGGTTCATCTTATCTTCGTCAGCCTTGTTTTCAGCTTCGATTGCTACATAGTAGGATGGCTTTGGATAGTCGAGAGGTAAGTATCTAACGATGTCAGCCTTATCACAGAGAGTATCTCCGGACTGAGTGTACTGTAACTTGGAAACAGCTACGATGTCGCCTGCTTCTGCATAGTTAAGTTCTGTCTGCTGTCTTCCTCTTAAGAAGAACATCTTACCAATCTTTTCGGACTTGCCGGCTCTTTCGTTAACAACTTCATCGCCAACGGAAAGCTTACCTGTTACAACCTTCATGATGGAGATCTTACCGAACTGGTCAGCAATTGTCTTGAATACGAATGCTGATGTAGGAGCGTCTACTGCGGAGAGTCTTTCAACAGGTTCATTGTTGTCATTGAATCCCTTGTATGGACCGTGCATGAATGGAGTAGGAACATATTCAAGGATGAGGTCAAGGAGACCTTCAAGACCCTGTCCTAACTGGAATGCGGATGAGCATACAGGAACGATACCGCCGTCGCAGATACCCTTAAGTAAGCCCTTCTTGATTTCTTCTTCTGTGAAGTCTTCGCCTTCGAAGTACTTTTCCATGAGTTCTTCGTCAGCCATAGCGATAGCTTCCTTTAATTCTTCGTCGATTTCAGCAGTTAAAGGCCAGCTGAAAGGAATGAGCTTTTCGCCGAATTTATTCTTTAATTCAAGGAATGTCTTGTAGAAGTTGAATTCGTCCTTATCTCTCTTGTTGATAACGATGAATCTTGGCTTCTTGTATCTTTCGCAAGCCTTCCAGGCAGCTTCTGTACCAACCTGGATACCAGCGCCTGCATCTACTAAGATAATTGCAGCTTCAGCAGCTCTTAATGCCGCATTTACTTCGCCGATAAAGTCGAAGTAACCCGGTGTATCGATGAAGTTGATCTTGTCACCCTTCCATTCGATTGGAACGATTGAAGTGTTGATGGAGAAACCTTTTTCGATTTCCATCTTGTCGAAGTCGGATACTGTAGTACCGTCTGCAACGCTTCCTAATCTGTTTGTAACGCCTGTAGCAAGGAGTGCAGCTTCAAGGAATGTAGTCTTTCCGCAACCGCCATGTCCAAGTAATGCAACGTTTCTAATTGTTTCTGCTGTATAGCCTTTCATTATGTATATTCCTCCTAAATTGAGTAGTCAAGTTATGTGCCGGTTAAAGGCACTCACAGAATTATTATATCAAAGCCAAAATAGAATAACAACAGAAATTTAACGATAGGGCTTACTAATATGTACAATTTCAGGCAAAAAAACAGTAAAAAAACATATCCTAAAACGATGTACGCCTCTATTGAAAAAGCCATTTGCCCTTGATATACTGATTTCAGGTAATGCATATATATAAGGAGTGTTTTTTATGAATAGATTATTCGTTATGATGCTTGCCCTGATAATGGGTCTCAGCGCTGTTCCCGGATTTGCAGCAGCAGACAGCACCGCTACTGCAGATTCTCCAGATAATATCGAGGTTATAGCTTCGGCCCCGGAAAACGGCTGGGTAAAAACCGACACCGACACCTTCTACTATGTGGACGGTGTGAAGCTGAAAGGTTTCCAGGAAATCGAAGGAGAAACATACTATTTCGGCAGTTCCACAGGAAAAATGTACAAGGGCTTCACCAAGGTGGGCGGCAGCAAATACTATTTCGGAAAAACCACAGGAAAAATGTACAGAGGCGTTCACAAAATCGGACGCAACGTATACACCTTTAACGATCAGGGTGTTCTGGTCAGAACTGTATACGGAAGCAAGAAAGCCGTTGCTCTGACTTACGATGACGGCCCTTCCGACAATACAGCAACCATTCTGGATGCACTTGAAAAGAACGGAGGACTTGCAACCTTCTTCGTTGTCGGAAACAGACTCGGCTCTTATCCGAAATCAGCAGCCCGCGCTGTAGAAATGGGATGTCAGATTGCAAATCATTCCTGGTCTCATCCATATTATGAAAAACTGTCTGATTCAGAAATAAAGAGTCAGATTTCAAAGACAAATGCGAAGATCAAGGAAATTTCCGGTCACAGCTGTCAGGTTGCCCGAACACCGGGAGGTTCCAATGCTCAGAGAATCAAATCCGCTGTAAACATGCCGATTATTCTCTGGTCAATCGATACTCTTGACTGGAAGACAAGAAACGCCGACTCCACTTACAATACTGTAATGAACAAGGTTAAGGACGGCGATATTATTCTGATGCACGACCTGTATAAGGCTACAGCAAGTGCTTCCGTAAGATTCATTCCAAAGCTGGTTGCCGAAGGTTATCAGCTGGTAACAGTTCAGGAACTGGCACTCTTAAAGGGAGTCAAGTTACAGAACGGCGTGGTTTACACTTCAATGAGATAGAACAGTGAACTACTCGGCCATAAATGACCGAGCTTCCTGCTTCGTTGACCATCGCACC
>JAKSRZ010000055.1 GCA_024403375.1 Lachnospiraceae bacterium | reverse complement strand
CAAGGATTCAGACAGTATTTTTGTGGTTATGATCGATATGAATAACCTTAAGCTGATTAATGACACTCTGGGACATAAACAGGGTGATATTGGTATCTGCACAATAGCCAAGGCAACGGAGAGAACTGCCCACAGGGGAGAAATCTGCGTCAGAGCCGGTGGCGATGAGTTTTACATTGTCGGTGTGGGCGAATACAAGCCTGAAGATGGTGAAACGAGAGTTGCGGAATTCAGGGAAAATCTGAAAACAGAAAACGAGATATCCACAGCAGAATGGAACTACCAGGCAGCGGTGGGATTTTCAATAGTGGAAACTGAGGCAGGTAATGCACTTCAGGAAGCAATCTCAAGAGCAGATGATGCCATGTATGTGGACAAAAGTAAGAAGATAAAAATGCTTTCACAGAAAGTTAAGTAGTACATCGGGAAGCAATAATGGAACACAAAATTGACGATCAGAAGAAAATAAAAATCATGCAGAAAACAGTGGTGGTGGTCATACTTGCCACCATCTGTGATTTGTTGTGGGGAAGTGCCTTCCCCTTTATTAAACTGGGCTACAAGGTCTTTCAGATTCCGTCAGAGGACACAGCAACCCAGATACTCTTTGCAGGTATACGATTTGTTCTTGCTGGAATTATGGTCATCCTGTTTATGAGCATTGCGAAGAAAAAGTTTTTAAGACCTGAAAGAGTTAAGACAGTGTACCGCATCGGTATATTAAGCTGTTTCCAGACGATACTGCAATATATTCTGTTTTATATAGGACTGGCTCATACAAACGGGGTAAAAGGCTCCATAATCGAGGCCTCCAATGTTTTTATTGCTATTTTTGTTGCCAGCCTGATTTTTCGTCAGGAAAAGCTTACAGCGAATAAGCTTCTGGGCAGCCTCATCGGATTTGCGGGAGTTGTTATTATTAATATAAGCGGACTTACACTGGACGTGAATCTTGGTGACTGCTGTATATTCTTCTCCACATTCGCTTACGCCATGTCATCTGTCCTTTTAAAACGCTATTCAAAGGAAGAAGACGCCTGCATGCTGAGCGGATATCAGTTTCTTTTTGGCGGAGCCGTTATGGTTCTTATGGGCATTGTTATGGGCGGAAGACTTACAACGATTTCAGCAAGCGGAATTCTTTTGTTACTGTACCTGGCTTTTATTTCTGCCATGGCGTACTCAATATGGGCAACGTTGCTTACTTATAATCCTATTTCAAAGGTTGCGGTAATGGGATTCCTTAATCCGGTATTCGGAGTTATCCTTTCTGCAATTATTCTGAAGGAAGGTAATATAGTAAACTTTAAGAGCCTTATTGCATTGACCTTGGTTTGTATAGGAATATGTGTTGTATACCGGAAAAGAAAAAATGTTCAGCAATAATTAAGTTGACTTCTTTCTACTAAAAGCTATAATGTTCGTAAAATTTACAATGGACGTGGGGGTTGCCGCGTCTTTTTGTATATCAAGGGCATTAAGAAAGCGAGGCAACAATATGAAACGAATAAAAACTGCATACTTGGAGTTGTGCCAATGAGTATTTATTGTCTTTCCTATTATTTTCCTTCTAACCTATGGAATAAGTGCAGGCTTATATAAGCTGAATCATACAAAAAAGCAGGAGGACTGATCATGGCTGAAGCAATTGAAAAGAAACAGGTACTTATTGATCCTGAAAAGTGCATAGGATGCGGCCTTTGCAAAAAGGACTGCGTAAGCTTTGACATCGAAATAAAAGACGGGAAGGCAGTTCCTAAAGGAAAAGGCTGTATTATGTGCGGACACTGTGAGGCAGTCTGCCCGCAGGGAGCAGTTAAAATTACCGGATTTGACGATGAGATTGAAGAATATGATGAACAGGTAAGATTGGATCCACAGCAGCTGATGGAGGCTATCAAAACCCGAAGAACCATCAGACAGTTTACTGATAAAAAAGTTCCACAGGAAGTTATTGACCTTATTTTTGAGGCCGGCCGTATGGCTCCTACCGGTGCCAATTCTCAAGGAACAAAGTACGTTCTTCTGGATGAGAAAAAGGATGAATGCGAGGCGGTGGCAGTTAAAATGTTCGGTAGCCTTGTGAACACAGGCAAAAAGGTCATTCCCTTACTGTCATCAATGGAAATAGACTCACACTTCTTTTTCAAGAAGGCACCACTGGTAATTGTTATTTTCGGAAAAGACGCTGTAAGTGCATCGCTTGCGGCAGAAAACATGACATTTATGGCTGAAGTCTGTGGCCTGGGAGTGCTTTTCAGCGGATTTTTCACTACATGTGTCAATATGAGCTCCAAAATCAGAAAGATTATGAAGGTTGGGAAGAAACCGAAGGCTGTCACAACGCTGGTAATGGGATATCCTGCCGTTAAGTATCACAGAACTCCCCACAGAAAACCGCTTAATATGACTAAGGCATGATTCAGGAGAATAAAAAGATGAGTGAAACAAAAAAGGTAGTTGTTTTATGGTCCAGTCCAAATACTGATGGATTAACTGCTTCTGCAAAAAACCAGCTTGTGAAAGGAATCGAACGAGAGGGAGCAGAGGTTCAGGAAATTCATTTGAACAAATGCAACCTGGAGCACTGCAAAGCCTGTGGCAACGGTTGGGGTGCCTGCAGAGCAAATGGCAAGTGTGCCATTAAGGATGACTTTCAGACAATATATGATGCACTGGTGCCTGCTGATGGTATTATTCTTGTGTCAGCGGTTTACTGGTCAGATCTTACAGAACAGTTCAAGGCGTTTATTGACAGACTTCGCAGATGCGAAGCAACAGCAAATCACTTCCTTGCAAACAAGCGTTGCGTGCTCGTGGCATGTGCAGGAGGAACCGGCCGCGGAACAATCGAGTGCCTCGGAAACATGGAACTTGCACTTACACACATGGGCATGCGAGCATATGACAGGATTCCGGTAAACAGATACAACTCACCATATATTCTCCCCGCTTTGGAGGAGGCCGGAGCAACATATGTAGAAAGACTGAACAACGGATTCGATATGTATTATTAAATATAAAACGTAAATAATACGAAAAGGAGGAAACATGGCAAATCTTATTGTAGTATGCGGCCCACAGGCAGTAGGAAAAATGACAGTAGCTGAGAGCCTCAGGGATAAACTTAAATATAACATGATGATGAATCATGACAGCATAGAAGTATCAGACAAGATTTTCGGCTTCGCTACACCGGCACAGAAGGAATTTAACGCGATATTCAGAGAAAAAGCTTTTGAACTTGCAGTTAAGCATAATGTGGACCTTATTTTCACATATGTATGTGCTTTCGAAATGCCTGAAGAACGAGCATACATGGATTCTCTGGCCGAACTGTTTGAGAAAAACGGCGGCAAATTCTATTTTGTTGAACTTAGAGCAACCTTGGAAAAGAGATTGGAAAGAAATGAGACTCCTCACAGAATGGAGAGAAAAGCTTCAAAACGAGATGTTGACTGGAGCAGAAAGAATCTTCTGAAGGATGCCGAAAAACACAGACTTAATTCTGATGATGGAGAAGTGTGGTACGAGAATCACATAAAAATTGACAACACCAATTTATCTCCGGACGAAGTGGCAGACATTGTCATCGAAAAGTACAAACTCGTGGCAAATGAAAAAGAAGAAAAGGAATATCGATTCGGCGTGTGAGATATACAATTAATAAATTACTTGTAACGCATCTGCTATTATGATAATATTACGCAGGTGATATTATGGAACGTGAAGAGAAAATTACAAAAGAAGATATAATTGATTTTTTTGATAAGTGGGCACCCGGATGGGATGCCGGTATGAAGAAGAATGACGAGATAATCGGGAAGATACTTGACAATGCCGGCGTTTCGGAGGGAACCTCGGTGCTGGATGTCGCATGCGGAACAGGAGTATTGTTTCCCTACTATCTCGATAGAAATGTACAGAGTGTCGTTGCTATTGACATATCGCCTGAGATGGCAAAAATTGCTCAAAAAAAAGAGACTCAGGGGAAGATACAGGTAATATGTGATGATGTTGAAGAACACGAATTCAAACAGAAATTTGATTCAGTAGTTGTATATAATGCATTTCCACATTTTCCTGATCCCCAAAGGCTTATTGGAATTCTGGCAGGCCTGACTAAGACGGGTGGCAGGATGACAATCGCTCACGGAATGAGCAGGGCTGCCATAGAGAGACATCACAGCGGAGTGGCGTCCAAGGTGTCTGTGGGCCTTATGCATGAGGAAGAATTGAAAAAATTATTTGAACCCTTTTTTGAAGTTGATACAGTAATATCAACGGATGCTATGTATCAGGTTGCAGGTATCAGGAAGTAAGGAGGCAGAAAAGGAGATAAAAATGAAAATCAGAAAACTATTAGGATTCATGTTGGCGTTGTGTCTTGTTTTAGGCTTTATCAATGTTCCGGTAAGCGCAAAGACAGTAAAGGATGCACATGGTAACGATGTTGAACTTGACGAGACCCTTCAGGCATATTCACAGGTAACTCTTGTTGGAGCAGAAGATGCAGCAAGAAAGGGAGAGACAAACCTTGGTGACCTTTGGACAGATGCACTTTTATGGTTTGCTGAATCAGGCGAAATTAATGCTTTTTTTGATGAAGATGACGTGGCTGCAGGAAATACAGGTATTTCAAAGGATGCAGCAGGAATCGTAGCCCTTTGGAACGGCGGAAACCTGAAGAGCGACATTGCGGTTGGCACATTCGGAAGCGAAGAAATGATGAGTGTTCTGCCTTATCCCAATAAGGTTGCTGTTGTGTATATGACAGGTGCAGAACTGAGAGAGGCTCTTGAAGCTGCATCACAGGGACTTCCTTACACCGAAGAAAGTGCTGCAGCATGTGCTGCACTGATGCAGGTTGCAGGCCTTAACTACACAATAAACACCGAAATCCCATATGATGCAGGCGAAGCATACGGCAAGAGCTGGTATGTGGCAAAATCCGTTAACCGTGTAAACATTACAACAGTTAACGATAAGGCATATGACGAAAAGGCTGTTTACGCAGTCATCACAAGTAATGCGAACTTTAACGGCATGGACTCAAGTTATATGTTCAAACAGGCTGCAGAAAAAAATGAACTCAGTACAATAACAAATGCTGTAGTAAGAGATGCAGTCTGGATGTATATTGAGAAGAAGCTTGAGAACGTTGTTACAAGTGACTATGCAGAGGCAAAGAAGAGAATAACTTTGGTAACAACAGCTGATACAAAGAACGATACTGAAGAAGAAACCAAAGAGGAAACTAAAGCTGAGACACCTGCAACAACCTATACAGTAAAGCAGGGCGATTGCCTCTGGGCAATTTCCAAGGAATTCTATGGTTCAGGTAAATATTGGAGAACCATCGAAAATGCCAATAAGGATCAGATAAAGGTTTCTAAGCTTATCTTCCCGGGCCAGAAGCTTGTTATTCCTGAACTCAAAAAATAAAGGATACAGATAAAATATGAATATAAATGTTCAGAAGATACTTGATGAAACAGATAAGGTTATTTCCGGCAAGCGTGATATAACCGAAAAGATTGTTATGTCAATTATTGCTGACGGACATATTCTGCTTGATGATGTGCCAGGCGTAGGTAAAACTACCCTGGCCATTGCGTTAGGTAGAATACTTGGAATGAAATATAACCGTATACAGTTTACACCGGATACGCTTCCATCAGATATAGTCGGTTTCAGTATTTATAACAGAGATAATAATAAGTTTGAATATAGACCCGGAGCTGTTAATAACACAAATATTCTTCTTGGTGACGAAATCAACAGAACATCCAGCAGAACTCAGTCTGCACTTCTTGAGGCAATGGAAGAAAAACAGGTGACGGTTGATGGAGAGACACATAAACTTGAAAGTCCTTTTGTTGTTATTGCAACCCAGAACACGGTAGGTACCGTCGGCACACAGGTACTTCCCTATGCACAGATGGACAGATTTCTTGTGGCGTTAAGCATCGGCTACCCTGATTACGAGGCACAGATGGAGATGATGCGTAACAGACAGAACAGAAATCCGTTGGATGAAGTAAAGCAGGTGGTGTCTTTGGCTGAGCTTATTGCTATGCAGAATGAAGCAGCAGCTGTTGTGTCAAAAGACAGTATTCTGGACTACATTACAAGACTGGCTTTTGCAACAAGAGAAAACTCGCTGTTGGAGCTGGGAATCAGCCCTCGTGGGGCCATTTTCCTTGACAGAATGTCAAAGGCAAGGGCATATTGTGATGGCAGAAATTACGTTATACCTAAAGACGTCAGAGAATCCTTTATAGATGTCTGTGCTCATCGCGTGGTGCTTTCTGAGGCAGCGAAAAGTGCAGGAAGAGATGCAAAGGAAGTATTGTTAAGCATTCTTAAAGAAGTTAAGGAACCGGATAGCAGGAGCATTTAACAGGTGACCCGAGTACAGAAAAGCTTTTTATATATAATCTGGCTGATTGCGGCAGCAATGCTGTTCTTTTTTGAGTGCTCCGAATACACTGCAACGATATTTATTACGTCAATTTGTGCATTCCCGTTTCTTTTAACACACAAAAAGAAAGACGAAGAGAAAACAGTTAATATTATTGTGACGGACCAAAGTATCAAAAACGATCCGAGCGAAGCATATGGCATCCGCGAATATGTTCCCGGTGATTCGATAAAAAGTATTCACTGGAAATTGTCCGAAAAGACCGGGAAGACCATGGTGCGAGAGTATGGCATGCCTGTTCCGCAGCCGGAAGTGAGACTCATAGCACAAACTAAAAAAGAAGCAAAAAAAACGTATAACGCATTAAAAAAAACTGTGTTCGGCAGAGTGATGGATATTATTTTGCCGATTGCTTTTTTTGTTACGGAAGTATTATTACTTCTTGTGCTTGCAGATCTGAAGGTTAATATTATACCGATATTAATCGGAACTGCGGTGCTTACGGTGCTCATGCTGTTAAAAGGCAGAAAAAAGCTTCTTGTAGCGTTGGGAACAGTCACGGCAGCCGTCGGAAGTATGATTATTGTACCGTCTGTGAGAGAAGGATTCCGCTTGTTTGTAAACGGACTGATGTATAACAGTGAGAAGCTTAACAGATACAGATACTTATATTTTGAAATAAAAACTCCGGGACAAAAGGCAACAGCAATCACTATTGCATTTATAGTCTCACTGGCGTTGGTTTTGGCTGCTGCCATTTCTATCAGAAATGCTTTTGCAGACACTGCAATCGGACTTATCATGTTTTTTATTATGAGCTATTTCGGAATTGGCGGAAGGGAGTTCATCAGCCTTTTGTTCGGACTGGTGGCATCGGGAAATATTTTTTATCACTTCATAAGGAACGAAGACGAAGAGCTTATAAAAAAATACAGAACCACATATATATCGGCTGTTGCAATATGTGTTGCGGCAGCAATAATCAGTGTGATTTCTTTTGGAAGTTTTGCTAAGGGCATATGTGAAAAGGTGGACAGTGTCTCAGAATATGTCAGAGATATAATTGAGCAGACAGACCGGAACGAAATAGAGAATATTGTTTCCAAAGAAAACAGGGACGAGTACTACAAAGTAAAGCAGGAAAGCACCTATAATGATCAAATGGAACAAAATGCCAATAATGGCAGTGCAACAGAGTATAATAAAGAGATTTACGAAGAAAATATGATTTCTATGCCGGAGTATCGGACCAACGGAGACGTAATAAAAGGGATACTCATGGGCATTATGGCACTTCTTGTGCTTATCGTTCCATTCATTCCATTCTTTGTGCTCGAAAAAGTAAAAAACAAAATCAGAAAACAGAGAGAACTGTATGAGAGCGAAGAACACAGGACTGCCGTCAGAGCCATGTTCCCTCAGCTGATGAACTATGTTGCTATTCTGTTTAACATAAAGGAAAACAATTATGAAGTCATGACAAATATGGCTAAGGAATATATGCCTGATGCGGACCTCCCGGGACTTTACAACATCTGGCTGGAAACAGAGTACAGCGATAATGATATTGTCGAAGAAAAGAGAAAGAAAGTCAGCACTGTCTTTTTCGGCATTGAAGACGAGTTAAGCAGAAATACAGGATACTTTAAGAGACTTAAGTACGGTATCCTAAGGTGATTTGATATGATCAAAAAAATAATCCGGCTTTCGGCACTTATTTTTATTGTGCTTTGCACAGGATGTGGATTAAGGGCAAGAATACCGGAAGAATACAATACGAATAATCATGTTTCCGACGTACCTGAGGATACGGAAAACAAAACAGAAGAAGTTGCGGACCCGGATGCGGAGCATATTAACGACCCGAATGCAGACAACAAAGAGTATGCGGATGGTAAGGACGCAGAACTTACAGAAGACACTTCGGACGTGATTGCAGACCTGACACAGAATCAGGAAGAAGATGGCCCGGAGCCTGCGGACAACGATGCTGACGCAATAATAACAGATTCCCCCGATGCTGACTACGTGGTTACGGTGGAAACTCCCTCAGATACGGCAGAAGACTATGGTATTGACAAAAATGCCGACGCAGCAGAATCGGCTGTTGTGTACTATCAGACATTGCTGAAAAAGCTGGACAGTAACCTATTCGAATGTGAGAAATATTACGTATATATGGAACTGGAGGAGGATTACCTCACGATACATAAATCCTCTGATGAGCACGCAATAATTCTTCAGGCGGCTTCCTATGACGTTTCAGCAAAACTTCAGGAGAGTGCTCTCAACGTGAACGACGGATGGGTGTTCAGAAAGAATCCCGGAGCAATAGTCAAATTCGTATCTGAAAATATTCTGGGTGAAGGTATTAGCGACACATCAGCAGCAGACGCGGTTATTAATTCCCTTAAAGCACGTGAGAACTGGAAAGATATTGACGCCGTCAAGCAGAATAATGTTATAATTATGTCTGAAGCTTTGCTGGAATCAGACTGCGGAAAATTTGCAGCGGCATTATACATTGCAAAAATGCTCTATGCTGATGAACTGCAGGAGGTAAATCCGGAAGAAGCTCACAAGATTATTTCTGAAGAACTTGGCACACAATATAAGGGCGGAATATATGCATACAAGAGATAAAAGAATCAAACAACTGACATTTTCAGCCATTTTCCTGGCAATAGCCATGGTGCTGCCTTTTTTTACAGGACAGATACCACAGATAGGAGCTATGCTGAGCCCTATGCATATTCCGGTATTCCTTTGCGGATTCGTGTGCGGATGGCCATGGGGACTGGCAGTAGGTCTTGTGGCCCCTGTTTTAAGATCACTGATATTCGGAATGCCCAAACTGTTCCCGACAGCCCTGGCAATGACCTTTGAACTGGCTGCTTATGGAGCTTTCTCAGGGCTGTTCTACAAAATTCTGCCAAAGAAAAATGTACTTATTTATGTATCACTTGTGATTTCCATGCTTTCAGGAAGAGTAGTGTGGGGAATAGCCGAATGGATACTCCTTACCATTACAGGTGCTCCCTTTTCGATGGACATGTTTATTGCGGGAGCGTTTATTTCGGCTTTACCGGGTATCATTCTTCATATTGTATTAATACCGCCGCTTGTTATGATAACAAAGAAGGCAAAACTGATCGAGACATAAAAAATGGGTGAGGAAATCAATCATTTCCTCACCCGTATTTTTATTATATAAGCTGGTATTGAATCTGCTTTTCCTCACAATAAAGGTGTATTTTTGAATTCTTTTTACACTTAACAATCATATCAGGAGAGCAACCGCTGAAAATGCCCCAACCTATTTCGATAACACTTTCGGAAATTGTTACTTCTGTCAGGTTTTCGCAGCCTCTGAAAATAGTATCATCGATTCGTAAAACACTATCCGGAATTTCAATAGACTTTAATTGCTTACATTTGTAAAAAGCACCTTCACCTATTTCTGTAACACTATCGGGAATAATTATCTTTTCAACAAAGGAACAGTCTGCGAAGGCCCATTCACCGATTTCGGTAACGCTGTCGGGAATGGAGTAGGTATTATTATCTTTATCAAGATGCTTATTGGCAGGGAAACAAATAAGCTGAGACTTGTTCTTGTTAAAGAGAACACCATCAACGTGCTTTAAATATCTGGATTTGTCTACAATAATGTTTTCAAGCTTTGTACAACCTCTGAAGGGACTTGTTCCGATCTTTGTAACTGTTGATGGAATGGATATTTCAATCAGCTCAGTACAGTCTTTAAAAGCGTTTTTGCCAATCTTTAACAAACCTTCTTTTAATTCAATTCGTGTAAGAGCAGAGCAACCTGAAAAGGCGAGGTCGTCGATTTTTGTGACGCCCTGAGGTATGTTGATATCCCTTAATGCGGAACAGCCACCAAAAGCATTTTCTCCTATACTTGTAACCTCTTCCGGAATCAATATGCTCTCCAAGGATTTACAGCTGTTAAAGCAACCACCAAAAATTTCTTTAAGATCAATGGGCAAATCAACTGTCTGAAGCTTAATACAGTTTTCGAAGGCACGCTCACCGATTTCTATGGATTTGCCCTCAGAATTCTGTGCAATGTGCAGTTCTTTAAGATTAATACAATCTCTGAAAGCACTGTCGCCGATAACACGAACCTGCCCAGGAATAGATAAGGATTCAACCGATTCACAGCTTCTGAAACCTTCTTCACCAATCTGAATGAGATCAGGACCAAAATCTATGTTACGCAATTCATGTCTGCCCTTATAAGCACCGGAATGAATTGAGACAATACTTTTAGGAATAACAACATTTGAACTGTACAACTCACCGGCAACGATTTCATGTCTCTCTTCGTCAATAATCAAAGCGTCCTTTGCCTCACGAGGGAGCTTCTCAATATATCCGTTTATGTCGCTGATGTTGGTTTCCTGCAATGTAAGCTGATGGGAGCTGTTTATTATAGGGGTAAATTCTTCGGGAATTTTAACGTTTTTCTGAATGTGCAGAGGGCATAATCTCTTCTGCAATACATAGCCGGTAAAAATCTCAAACTTACAGTAATTTGAATTGAAGACATCATCACTTAAGAAAATGAGCATAGCACAACAATTCTTGATCTTATTGTGCAGAACTTTAGCAAATTCATCTCCTGGAGACAGACCTTCATCAAACCAGAGTCTGTAATGACAGGCACTGATGTGCTCTAGAATTTTAAAAACCTCTTCCTTATTTTTGTGCGAGTAACTTACAAAAATATAGGGCTCATCTCCGTTGTATACCTTCAAGTCACTGTAATTGTTGTCCATAATTCTACCTCCGCATCAGTAAAATCACTTAAGTACACCTGCCAGTACAACCAATGTAACAAATAATGTGGGGATTGAAACGATAAAACCGTATTTTACAAATTCTGCAAAAGAGAATTTGACATTGTTCTTTTTAACTATATTCAACCACATAATTCCGGCTAACGCACCTATCGGCGTGAGGAATGCACCTATGTTAGAGCCGACAATGCTTGCGAAAACCGCACTCAGAACCTTCTCTGCCTCAAGGAATTTAACAATGGAGCAGAACAGGACACTCATGGGAATATTGTTTATCAGATTTGCGGTAAAAAATGAAACGAAACCATATTTCAGGATGGTGTTGTTTTCACCTAACATTGAGCAGATCTTTTCAGACACGCCCGCCTTGTCAAAGGTAAGTACAAATACAAACATTGAAATGAGGAAGGGGACAAGCTCCCAAGGGGCTCTTTTCAAACATTTGAGGAGCGAAAAATCTTTGATTTTCGCCACTTTCATATAGATTGTGGAGATGATAATGAGGGATACTGCGAAGAAAAATGTAATAGCCCACATTTCTATTCCAATATATGAAGAAATAACAAGTAAAATCGTACAAATTGACAGGTGAATGATACCGATTAACAACAAGCCTTTATACTTTATGTTAAAAACATAATCTGACTGTGCCAATTTATCATGTAATGACTTTTTAAACAATAAAAGCATTATTAAGAATGAGATTATTCCGCCGCCCAAAGTAGGAAGAACCATAGTTTTTACGTATTCCACAAAGGTGATTCCGTTTGAACTGGCAAGGTAAACGTTTGTAGGATTACCGATAATCAGCGTCATACTCCAGGTGTTTGCGGCAACAAACTCAGCAAACAGGAACGGGACGGGATTGATTTTGGCTTCTTTTGAGAAATAACAGATAAAGGGAGTAAAGGTTAAAATAATAATGTCGTTGGAGGTGAACACCGTAAGCACCGAAACCAGAATGTACAGCTCTATAAATAATTTCAGCTGGCTTCCGTTGGATTTTTTCAGAGCCACGTTTGCACAATATCTGAAAAGTCCCACTTCATCAAGGAATATGGACTGAATTGTCATCGAAAGGAAGAGAACAAGAATCTTCAGGGGATTTATGGCAGTTTTTGCAATGAGCCCCTTTCCGACTTCCTGCGGACTTATGAATCCGAAGGCAATCAGGATAATGGCACCTGCAAGGGCGATAAGCCAATAAGTTCCGAGACTGACTTTTTTTATAGTGATATTGGGTTTTACCAATATAGACAGTATTAATAAAATACAAGTGATAACAGAAATAAGTATTACCATGGAGATACCTCACGAGAGCAACAAAAATCTAATCAGAATAAGTGTATATCATTGTCAAGTCTCGGTCAAGTGAAGAAATAGCAGAAAAATACAGAAAAGAGATGAGTTACTTTCATTGACAAGGACGAAGTGATAAAATAGTATTGTATAAACATAAAAAGGAGAAGGCTATTATGATTAAAACGGCATATTTTGCAGGAGGATGCTTCTGGTGCATAACCCCTGTTTTCAAAATCTACGGAGCAAAGAACGTTGTAAGCGGATATTCGGGCGGTGATGAGGTTAATCCTACATACGAAGATGTAAAGCATCAGAAAACCGGCCACAGAGAAACAATAGCTGTAACCTATGATGATGAAAAAACCTCATATGAGAAGCTGGTGCAGATTTTCCTTGCAAACATCGATCCTTATGATGGAGGAGGCCAGTTTATCGACAGAGGCCATTCGTATACGACAGCGATTTACTATAATGACGAAAAGGAAAAAGAGATAGCAGAGAAAGCTTTGGAGGCACTTGAAAAGGAAGCATCCGAAAAGCCTGAGGTTGTTATCGAAAAGTTCAAGTCTTTTTATGAGGCTGAGGAGTATCATCAGGATTATTACTTGAAAAATCCTGAAGCATTTGAGAAGGAATTAATTGAATCGGGGAGAAAAAAATGAGATACATTAGCATTGACAATGAATGGACCTTCAGAAGAGGAATGGCAGACTCCCTGGGAGCTCTGGACGGAAATCCGGGAACAGTAGTGAATCTGCCTCATGACGGAATGATTGGAACTCAGGTTTCACCGGACGCTCCGGGAAAATATGATACCGGATATTTTTCAGGCGATCTTACAAACTATACCAAATACGTTTTTATTCCCGGAGAGTGGGAAGGCGAATGTGTAGGTATGGCTATTGATGGCGCAATGATGAATGCTACCATCGAGGTAAACGGATCCTTAGTGTGCCGACAGCATTATGGATACGCTCCATTTTATGTTGATCTTACAGAATATGTGACCTTTGGTGAGGAGAATCGTATAACAATCAACATCAATACAAGTACCTGGGAGAACTCCAGATGGTACACCGGGTCAGGCTTATATCGTGGCGTAAAGCTGTGCCACGCCCCTTACGTACATATTGCCAATGATGGTCTTTACATGGTCACAAAGGAAGTGTCCGATGGAATGGCGTTTCTGGAGGCACAGGTGGAAATAGAGAACTCCGGCTGCAAAAACAGTATTGTGGAGGTTAAGCTGGAACTTATTGAAGAAGATACAGGGAAATTGGTTAAAACTACTCAAAGTGTAATCCAGGTAAATGCCCGCCGGAAGGAAACCGCCAGAATGGCATTTGCGGTGGAAAACGCAAGACTTTGGGATACGGAGAATCCCAATCTTTATAATGTGAATGCGACTGCGAAGGTACTGGGAGAGTACAGAACACACATGATCCCGGAGACTGAAGGAAGTACCGACGAAGCAACAGCATTGTTCGGAATAAGAACAATTACAGCGGATGCGGTTCGTGGTCTCAGGATTAATGGAAAGACCGTAAAGCTTAAGGGTGGATGTCTGCACCATGATAACGGACTTCTTGGGGCTGTATCGCTGTACGAGACAGAAGCGAGAAAAGTACGGAAACTTAAGGAAGTTGGCTTTAATGCGGTGCGTACTTCTCATAATCCACCTTCTGCAGCACTTATTGAAGCCTGTGACCGTCTTGGCTTATATGTTTTTGACGAAGCGTTTGACGCATGGGAAATGGCAAAACGTGCGGGAGATTATGCCACATTCTTTGAAAATGACTGGGAGAAGGACCTCACTGCCTTTATTAAGAGAGATAGAATTCATCCTTGCGTAATAATGTGGTCTACGGGAAATGAAATTCCTGAACGTGGCGGCCTGGGGAATGGCTACACAAAGGCAAAAATGCTGGCTGAAAAGATACGATCCCTTGACGCCTCCAGACCTATAAGCAATGGCGTGTGCTCTATGTGGAGCGGTCTGGATGATAAGCTTGCAAAGGACAAAAATCAGGCACAGAATGCTGCGGAAGATCCTGAATCCTGTATGTGGGAAAAGGTAACGGAGCCCTTCGTCAACAGCCTGGATATTGTCGGATACAATTATTACGAAGACGGGTATGAGAAGGACCATGAAATGTTCCCGGACAGAGTGATTTTGGGCTCTGAAAATTTCCCAAGAGAAATAGGCTTCAGATGGCCTTTAGTGGAAAAACTCCCTTATGTCATAGGCGATTTCACATGGACTGCGTGGGATTATCTCGGAGAAGCGGGAATAGGAAAAACACTTTATCTTGAGCATGACCATCCCTTGGCTTCTCAAGGCCCCTGGATGATTATGCCCCCTTCAACGTCGCCATATCCCTGGAGAACGGCAAACGACGCGGACTTTGATATTACCGGCATCATGCTTCCTCAAGGACAGTACAGAAGTATCGTATGGGGAAATAAGGAGACATACATCTATTCAAAACATCCGGACACCTTCGGAAAGGCTGAACGCAGCAGCATGTGGGGCTTCCCTTATGTGCGAGCAAACTGGAACTATGAGGGCTCAGAGGGGAGACCTATAGAACTTGTGGTGTATTCAGGGGCAGAAGAAGTGGAAGTTATCGTAAACGGAAAAACACTTGGCAAAAAGCCGGTATCCAAGGAACGCCCATGGCCCAATACTGCCGTTTATGAGACAAAATATGAACCCGGAGAAGTGGTGGCAATAAGCTACAACAACGGTGAGGAGGTCAGCCGCAGCAAAATAAAAACAATTGGTGCTCCTGCTGAGATACTGCTGAAAGCTGAAAAAACAGCTATGAAAGCCGACGGACATGATCTTATTTATGTAAACATAGAAATCTGCGATAAAGAAGGAAATGTAGTTCCCACGGCTGAAATTAACCTGAAGGCAACAATGAACGGTGCGGCTGTACTTGCCGGATTCGGAAGTGGAAATCCTATTACTGATGAGAACTATACCGACAATATTACAACCACCTACAGGGGCAGAGCACTGGCAATTTTGCGTTCCGGTTATGCAACAGGAGAGATAACGCTGAAAATTGAGTCGGACACATTGGTTAAGGAAATAAAACTGCAGGCCGAGTAATGAAAACAGGAGAAGACAGGAATGACTGACATAAAATACAACGGACTTACGGCTCTTCTTAAGAATGATAACACATCCAACAATGTACTTTTTGTAAGTCGTAAAGAGGATGTTTCATACAGGGAAATGTTCCTTCAGGCAATAAGCGGAGTGGTATCAAACATATCATTCTGGTGTCTGGACCGGACAGAATGTCTGGAAAACGAGGCAGAAAGAGAAGCATTTTATGATGATCTGGAACACATGAAGTTGGTAGTTGTTCCTGTGACAACCGACTTCCTGTTTTATGCAAACTATGCAAAAGATATAGTCATTCCATACTGCTTGAAAAAACATATTCCGCTACTCCCTGTAATGATGGAGCCCGGTCTGGCAGACGACTTTAATCAGATATGCGGAGACATTCAGTTCCTTGAATATACTCAATATGACAGCACTGCCATCAGCTTTGAAATAAAACTTGCAAATTTCCTTAAGAATGTGCTGATTTCGGAGGCGCATATTAAAGAAATCAAGGACATCTTTGCTTCATATATCTTCTTAAGCTACAGAAAAAAGGACAGAAGAGATGCACAGAAGGTAATGCAGCAGATTCACAACTATGCGAACTGTGAAGATGTGGCAATCTGGTATGATGAATTCCTTACTCCGGGAGAAAACTTTAACACATCAATCCTGGAGGCTCTTAAAAAAAGTCAGCTTTTTGCATTGGTAGTTACTCCGAATCTGTTGGAAGAGGAAAACTACGTAGCACGAATTGAATACCCGGAAGCCCTAAAGCTTGGTAAGGCAGTGCTTCCCGTTCTGGCGAAGCCAACCGACTATATGAAGCTTTACGAAATGTTCCACCTTTCGCAGGAATGCATCAAGGAGCCGCAGAACCTTTCGGGGGATTTAACACAATTGAAGGGCTCTGATG
>JAKSRZ010000054.1 GCA_024403375.1 Lachnospiraceae bacterium | reverse complement strand
TTATTATATCCTGAATATTGCCCACAAGATTTCTCATACGTACATAAAGCTGAGCACTGGCAGAAAAAAGCTGTGTTGTAATACCAAGAGAAATTTTTCCAAGAATCGCCAGTGTTCCGATGTAAATGTATGATCCAAAATCTCTTACAACATCACATAAGTCCATAAGCAGCGTCGGAAACAACTGACGGGTAGCCATGTCATACCATTTGTCGCTCACGCTTTTGGAATACTTTCGATAGTTTCCCAGAAGCATATCCTTTGCATTGTAAAGTCTTATATCCTTACCATAACGGAAATCCACAACCTGCCAGCCCAAATATCCAAAAATACGATTATCTACCGCCATATCCATGTAAGCCTGCTGCTCGATTTCGTTATTTTTACGATTCAGCATTCCGGTAAAAAACAGAACTGTCAATATAAGAACAAGCAGGAGCGGCGCCTTTATAAGAATAATTGCTGAGACACCGATTAATGTGATAACATTTTGAATAACAGTAAATAATGCACCTACTATACCATTCAGGCCACCCGAATACCCTGTCATTCCGTTTTTTGCCTTTTCAATCTGATCCAATGCCTTTGTATCTTCGGTTATCTGAAAATCGAGGCCCATTATCTTAAGAGATGCCTGCTCCTGGTAATAAATCGAAATTTTATCCGAATACCTGTCAATAAAATTATCACAAAGTGTGTTTATAAAATTCAGAATTACTGTTCCGCCGCCCATAATAAGAACATAGAAAATCAGCTTATCAATACGTCTTTCGCCCACAAGCTCGTCCACAAGGTAGGGCAGCATAATGATGTCCATAAAAGGAACCGTAGATTGTGCAAAAAGCTTTATAAATCTTAATGCAAAATAGACCTTGTATTTTTTCCATGCACTTGGCAGGAAATAGCTGTATGTCTTCCAGACGTTGCTGTCCTTAATTCTCATTTTCTGTTTTGTTTTATTTTCAGACACCGACTGCCACCTCCTTACCATTATTTGCATCATCCTCATAATACTGAGCCTGTACTTCAAACATTTTTGCGTATTCGCCGCCCTTTTTCATCAGTTTCTCATGGGTTCCGTACTCTACAAGCTCACCATTACTGAACATCGCCACATTGTCACAGAACCTTGTTGAAGAAAGGCGGTGAGAAATGTACAGGGCTGATTTGGAGCCTATTATAGAGTCAAAGTGCTTGTACAATTCATACTCAGCCAGTGCATCAAGTGCAGCCGTAGGCTCATCCATAACTATTATAGGTGAATCCTTATAAAGGGCCCTTGCAAGAGCAAGCTTCTGTTTCTCGCCACCGGAGAAATCTATACCATCCTCATGTATGATTTTTAATACTCCTGTGTCCACGCCCTTAGGAAGCGCTGCAAGCTTTTCCTTCAATCCTCCTCGTATCAAAGAATCGCAGGCAAGTTTCTTGTCAGTCTCTGCTTCAGGTTTCATAGATACATTTTCCGACAGCAGGAATCCAAAAACTTCCACATTTTGAAATACCGGTGCAAAAAGCGAAAAATAATCATCTCTGTTGTATCTTTGTACGTTGATTCCGTTCAAAAGAATTTCACCCTCCGTAACCTTGTACAACCTTAACAAAAGCTTTACGAAGGTAGTTTTTCCTGCCCCATTCAATCCAACAACAGCCAATCTCTCTCCCCAGTCGAACTTAATATTCAGATTTTTGAGAGCATAATTCTCGGCACCATCATACTTGTAGCAAACATTTCTGCATTCAAAATTAAGAATTCCTTTTTCAAATAATGCTTTCGCTTGTTTATATTCCTCACCTTTATCCGCATTGTTTTCAGCTTCCATGATAATGGCATTTTCTGTCCTTATAAGGCGATATCCACCGTGGCTGCAGTCATCAAAATCAAGAAAGGTTCTGAAATCATCAACCTGCATTGAATTTCTTTCGATGCCACTCAGGCTGTTAAGGAAATTGCCCAGGGCACTTGAAAAAGCTCCGCACAGCGAAATATATAAAGTGAATTCACCGATTGTAAGCGAATCTGTCGGATCAAGCACAGCTTTAATAAGAATCAGATACATAAGTGCACCCTGCACGATACCCGTAAGTGTGCATACAACTGAATGCTGAAGCCATACTTTACGGCCCTTGATGTACTTTTCGTGTGCTACCTGAAGCGATTCATGCTGTCTCTCATGAAGCATGTTTTTCATTCCAAAAAGTCGTATGTCCTTGGCAAAATCAAAATCCTGTGTGCATCGTGTCATGTAGTTCTGCTGTCGCCAATAGTGCGGAAGTTCATCCCATACATGCTTTTTGTCAAATATCATCGCTCTTCTGAATGAAATAAAATTAACTATGCAAATAACTATCAGCGCTAAAATCAATCGCCAGTCCAATATTGTTATCATCGAAAAGCTCACGCCCATGGTAACAACAATCCTCGCCATATCCTCAACGTTATGCATCAACCCCTCAACGCCCTGATTATTTCCGCCTGTCGCAGAATCTGCTTTGGAAACCATATCAAGAATATGGGGCTGCTCCAGCGTCTCATAGTTCATTGTCAGCGTCTTTTCTATGCGCCTTTCCATAAGCCTTAATCTTGCCTCAACAAAGCCGGGCCAGTTTCTGTTTGTAATGAGCGTATTGGCTGCCCTGAGCACAAGATCAACGATTACAATTGTTATTACAGCCTTTATAAGAGGAGTCAGATCTCTGTTGCCCGTCACACTCTGAAGCTGTACGACATCAATTATATATTTTGTGAAAAAACTCCAAATATATTGCATGCATGGCATCGTTACAGACCCGATACATATATACAGAATGACAATCGGCTTATACTCCCAAAGCGCTTTCATTACATACACAATATTCCTGAAAACGCCATATTCTGTATGCGGCGTCTTCAGTTTGCCATTTTCATCTCTTTCTCCGGGAAGCACATTTCCGTTTTTCCTTTTATTTCTCATATTTCCCTCTCCCAATTATAAAACAGAGTATGTTTAACAACGCTAAAATACCACATACAATATTCGATCACAATTCCAAATACGTATGTGGTATTTTTTAACGCTTATGTGGTAAAAAATGATGCGTATCCCCCGTTAAGCGAGACAATCTGATAGTCTCTATACTATCATTCTATTCCTCTTCAAGCCAGAACAGATCATCCAATGTCTTCCCGAGCACCTTACATATAGATATACAAAGTCCGATTGTAGAGCACAAAAAAAGAAAGAAGCCATCAGGCTCCTTTCCTACTTTTCTTTTCTCTGATTTCATATGCGACCTTCTTCTGGCCTTCAGCCGCCTCTTTTGTAACTATGCACTTAAGGATGCTTTCGTCACTGGGCATTTCATACATTGGCTCAAGAAGAATTTTCTCAACAATTGAACGAAGGCCTCTTGCACCGGTCTTAAGCTCAAGAGCTTTCTTTGCAATACTTACCAATGCTTCATCCTCGAATTCCAATTCAACGCCATCAAGCTCAAAAAGCTTTGCATACTGCTTTGTAAGAGCGTTTTTGGGCTCCTTGAGAATTCTGATGAGTGCTTCCTCATCCAACTTGTCAAGAGCAACATTGACAGGTACACGTCCGATAAACTCAGGGATAAGACCAAACTTCATAAGGTCCTCCGGCAGAGCCTGTCTGAACAGTTCTCCAATATCAATGTCTTCATCACTGCCCATAAGGACAGCGTTAAATCCAATCATTTTCTTTCCGATTCGGCGTTTAATGATGCTTTCAAGGCCATCAAATGCACCGCCGCAGATGAAAAGAATATTTGTTGTATCAATATGCAGGCATTCCTGATTGGGATGCTTTCTTCCGCCCTGGGGAGGAACTGATGCAATCGTGCCTTCAAGAAGCTTTAGCAGTGCCTGCTGAACGCCTTCACCGGATACGTCTCTGGTGATGGAAACATTCTCTGATTTTCTTGTAATCTTATCTATCTCATCAATGTAGACAATTCCGTATTCAGCTCTGTCCAGATCGAAATCTGCTGCCTGAATAAGCTTTAAGAGAATATTCTCAACGTCTTCGCCGACATAGCCTGCCTCTGTAAGAGTTGTGGCATCCGCAATGGCAAAGGGAACGTTCAAAAGCTTTGCAAGTGTCTGTGCGAGATATGTCTTTCCGGAGCCGGTAGGTCCGATCATAAGGATATTGCTCTTCTGAAGTTCCACATCCGATTTGCTCTCGAAAAGAATTCTTTTGTAATGATTGTATACCGCTACAGAAAGCACCTTTTTGGCATCTTCCTGGCCGATAACATATTCGTCAAGGAATCTGTTAATCTCCATAGGTTTAAGGAGATTGATATCCTTGAACTTGTCTGCCTTTGTATTAACAGACATTCTTCCGATGGCGTCCAAAGAACTGTCATCAAAAGCTGCGGCATTCAAGTCATCCTCGTCCATCAGGTCCGCACAGAGCATTACGCATTCTGAACAGATGTACGTGTTGGGCTGGACGCCTGAGAAAAGCCTTATTTTGTCGCTGGCGCTTCTGCCGCAGAATGCGCAGCAGACCCCTTTGTCCGTCGTCTTAGCCACTTTCCCCTCCGAATTACTATCTGTGAGCTACTATCTCGTCAATAAGGCCATATGCCTTAGCTTCTTCAGCAGTCATGTAATTATCACGGTCAGTGTCTTTTTCAACTTCTTCAACGGGCTTTCCTGTATTTGCAGCGATAATCTCGTTGAGTTTCTTCTTTGTCTTTAAGATATTCTCAGCTACGATCTGAATTTCTGTAGCCTGACCTCTTGCACCGCCGGAAGGCTGGTGAATCATAATCTCTGCATTGGGAAGAGCATAACGCTTACCCTTTGCACCGCCGGAAAGAAGGAATGCACCCATGCTGGCAGCCATGCCGATGCAGATTGTGGAAACGTCACACTTGATGAAATTCATTGTGTCGTAAATTGCCATACCTGCTGTAACGGAACCGCCGGGAGAGTTGATGTAAAGTGAAATGTCCTTGTTAGGGTCTTCAGCTTCAAGGAAAAGAAGCTGTGCCACAACAAGGCTTGCTGTTACATCATTTACTTCTTCTCCGAGGAAGATAATACGATCCTTTAAAAGACGTGAATAAATGTCGTATGAACGCTCACCTTTACTTGTCTGCTCAATGACGTATGGTACTAAACTCATATAAATACCTCTTCTTATTTTTCAACTGCGTTTTCAGAAATGAAGTCTACTGCCTTTGATACTGCAACGTCTGTCTTAAGTGCAGCAAGGTCCTTCTCACCGAGAAGCTCGCGAACCTTTTCAACTTCCATCTTGTATGCATCAGCCATACCCTTGATTTCTGCTTCAACTTCTTCTTCTGTTGCCTCAATTCCTTCAGCCTTAACAATAGCCTCGAGAACGAGTCTGGACTTAATTCTTGTTTCAGCCTGAGGCTTGATGCTCTCAAGAAGCTTAGCATCGTCCATGCCTGTGAACTGATAATACATTTCCTTGGAAAGTCCCTGCATCTGGAGTCTCTGGCAGAATTCGTCGAACATCTGCTCTGCCTGAGAATCAATCATAGCCTCGGGAATATCCATCTTTGAATCTGCAACGATAGCGGAAAGAACTGCGTCTTCCTTAGCTGCCTTTGCACTCTTTGCCTTCTGCTCAGCAAGGTTCTTCTTAAGGTCTTCCTTGTACTCGTCAAGAGTATCGAACTCGGAAACATCCTGTGCGAAGTCATCATCAAGTGCAGGGAGTTCCTTAACCTTGATGCCGTTTACCTTACACTTGAATACTGCAGGCTGTCCTGCAAGCTCAGCTGCCTGGTACTGCTCAGGGAACGTAACGTTTACATCGAACTCGTCACCGATCTTATGGCCGATGATCTGCTCTTCAAAGCCGGGAATGAAGCTGCCGGAACCGATAACGAGGTCATGACCTTCGCCCTTGCCGCCTTCAAATGCAACGCCATCCTTAAAGCCTTCGAAGTCAATGTTTGCTGTATCACCGTTTTCAACTGCTCTGTCCTCAACAGTGATCATTCTGCTGTTCTGCTCCTGAACCTTCTTAAGTTCAGCTGCGATATCATCCTCAGTAACTTCAACTTCAACCTTATCGATTTCTACGCCCTTGTACTTGCCAAGCTCAACTTCAGGCTTAACAGCTACTTCTGCTGAGAATACGAAATCCTTGCCCTTGCCGATTTCCACAACATCAATGCCGGGACGGGAAACGATTTCAAGGCCTGACTCTGCAGCAGCCTTCTCATATGCGTCAGGAATAAGTTCATTTGCTGCGTCCTCAAAGAAAACGCCTTCGCCGTACATCTTCTCGATAATGCTTCTGGGTGCCTTACCCTGACGGAAGCCCTGAATATTAATTTTATTCTTATTCTTCTGATATGCCTTTTCTACTGCCTTCTCAAATTCGTCAGCTCCTACGGTGATGATGAGTTTCACCATGTTCTTTGCTTCAAGCTGTTCTACCTTAACCATTGTTTTGCTCCTTAAATCTTTTTTCTTTTATATGAATCGGGGTTACATTATTCGAGAGTACCCCGATTGTTAACTGTAGTATTCTAACAGATACCCCCGCCTTTTGCAAGTACGTTCTATCTTACAAAGCGGGGGATTCTTTACTCATTAATTACAGGTGGTGCAATCTGATGTTTTCTGTTGCAGATTACTCTGTTTCTTCCAATCTGTTTTGCCTTATAGAGCAGCTTATCGGCACGTCCGTAAAGAGCTGTGAAGTTCATATCCGGTGATGCTGTCTCGATATCAAGGCCAAGGCTTATTGTAACTACCGCATTCTTTGCGGTGGCGTGCTGGATTCTGAGTCCTTCAACGTCCTGTCTTACCTTTTCTGCCAGGTTAAACATTTCGTCCTCTTCAAGGCCATATAAGAATACAAGGAACTCCTCGCCGCCGATTCGTGATGTAAAGCCGATGTTTCCTACCGTGGTTGCAATTCTGGCAGCCACCTGCTTAAGGCACACATCGCCCTGCACATGTCCGAAGCCATCGTTGTATTTTTTGAAGTGGTCAATATCGATAATGATTACGCCCACAAGCTGGCTTTGTTTCACACACACCTTCCAGATGGGTGCGATTTCTCTTTCAAGTCCTCGTCTGTTAATAAGACCTGTAAGCGGATCTCTTTCTGCCTGCTTTGTCTCGGCTTTAGCTCTGAACTCCTGACGCGTAATCTCGGTTCTCATGGTGTAATTATCTCTGGACAAGATAAATGAGAAGCAATGTGCCGCAACAATCATGATGATCTGTGAGAAGTCTATGCTTGACCCGGCTTTCCCCGCGATTACGATTATCACTGCCAGGCCCAGAAGTTCCACACCGCTTATTATGATGTACTGGGTTGTGGTGGAATAAATCACATAGGCACTTATAAGTACGGCCACGCAGTACAATGCAAAGCTGTTGTAATACTTGATGGTAAGCACTGTGAGATAGCAAAGGTACAGGAATGTGAATCCTATAAATGCGTAAGATTCTGCATCGAAGTATTCTCTGTTATCAGAGTTTATTGTCACATAGGTCAGGAATGAGAACGCTCCGCAGCCTACGGCAAAGAAGGCTGCCGGCAGCACAAAGTGAACGAGCTGATCATTCAGGAAAACCGTGTTAACAAGTATCAGAATAATCGAAAGTGCAACAGCAAGGGAAAGTGAGCACACAAAGCATCTGTGCAGATTAACTCGTGCTATGTTCTCCCAGAACAGTTTTCTGTTATTTTTGTTTTTGGGACTTCGTCTCTCCTCAGTCATTTTATACCCCTTTATTAAGCAAAATTACCAGCATAGTATAGTATAGCATAATAAATTGCCGTTATGTCTTAAATAACTGTAAAGAAAGCTCTATTGACTGTCTGCAAACAGGGCACTTCCTGCTTCATAGTCAAGCTCATTATACGCACTCTGTGCCTTGTTATAAATAGACTGCTGGTTTACATTTAACTGATTTCGTTCCGCCGGGCCTTTCAGTACCTCAAGCGCCTTTTCTATCCCACCCATATCATAATTGTCGAAGGCCTCCTTCAGCATTCTGAAGCTCTCTTCAACAGGTACTTCGTTTTCTTCGGCACTTTCCTTGTCACTGTGCTTACGGATCATCCTGTCGATTTCATCAAGGTTTTTATCCAGTAGGCGAATGAAGCTGTTCAGATGGTCCTTAATAAATGGTCTATGGTCAGCCTTTGCGGCCATTTCCATTATCTCCGCCTGTTCGGCAAGCTCATACATACCGAGCTGTTTTGATGCACCTTTTATGCCATGAACCTTTGTTCTGAACATATTAAGGTCCTCATTGAACCAGTTTTCAAGCATATCCTTCATGGGGCTCATTTCCTGAAGGAAGGTTTCATAGGCCTTAAGCGAAGCTCCCTGAATACCGTTTGCAGCATATCTGTCCAGCTCCGATTTTGCAGGCTGCCGGCGCTTTCCGGCAGGCAGTCCGTTTTCCAGTACCGATTTCACTCCGGGAATGTCAAAGGGCTTTCCAAGGAAGTATGAGAAATCGCCGTTCTTCTTCTGTTTAAGGTCATCGCTCATGTTGGCAGTAAGAAGAACCAGGGGCACGTCGCATATTTCTTTAATTCTGGCAGCTGTTTCGATGCCATCCATTCCCGGCATCATCATGTCCAGGAATATAAGATCATACTTATGCTTCTTAACCGCAGCAATTGCCTCTTCTCCATCAGCTGCGTAATCCATTGTGAACTGCCATGGCTTTGTAAGGCTTTCGAAAATCTGTCTGTTGACTTCAAGGTCATCGGTAAGCAGCACTCGAGCCTCGGGATACACGTATGTGGGAAGGTTCTGAGCCTGGAATTCCGTCTTTTCGTTTTTCAGGCTGTCCGTAGAATATGACTTTTCCGGATACATGGTCGGTTCTGCAATCCCTTGAGTAAAATCCGCATAAAATGTGGTGCCGTTTTTGCCGCTCTCCACCGTACAATCTCCGCCCATCAGCTTGCACAGCTGCTTGACGATGCACAGTCCGAGACCTGTTCCCTCATGGAGAGTTCCGCCGGAAAGTGATATGTAGGATTCAAATATGGAATCGATTTTTTCCTCAGGTATTCCCTGTCCGGTATCTTTACAGGAGAAATGTACAATCGCCTTATCTTCAAGGATTTCCGTGGACAAGGTGCAGTAGATTTCTCCCTTTTCCGTATATTTTACAGCATTGCTCATGATGTTCTGCAGGATCTCTCGAACACGGAGCATATCTCCCATAAACCTTGCCGGATACGGCGTAGTAAACTCAGTCTTAAAATATACATCCTTATCTCCAAGGTTGACGATGCACATCTGGGTAAGCTCATGTGCCACCTCGTCAAGGCTGTAAGGTGCCTCTTCCAGCTCGATTCCGCCCGCCTCCAGCTTTGAAAAGCTCAATATCTGGTTAACAAGCTTAAGCAAGGTATTTCCTGCACTTTTTATGCTGGTAACAAGAGAACGGTCCTCCGAAGTTGTCTCCGGCTTTCCGATAAGAATGTTGCTTATACCGATTATGGTGTGAAGCGGACTTCTTAAATCATGGCTGAGATTTGCCATTATTTCGCCCTTTCTTATAGTCTGACCCTCCGCCAGAATTTTCAGGGATTCCATAAGAAGCACTTCTCGGCGTTGCTTTGTAACGTCGTGATGAACAACCACATATCCTGAAAGGTGAGACTTTCTGATTCTGTTCCCACGGGTATATACCGGCATTGCTGTGATCATATAAAAGTTTCCGTGAATCTCCACTTCCTTCTGGCCACCCTCTTTTACCAGCTCCGCTATCTGAGGCATATACCTTTCACGCTGCTTAAGAGAGTCTCTTCTTCGCATTTCTTCCGGATAGGCTTTATATGCCGCACTGTTTGCACCAAGATAGTAAAAATACTTGTCAAAAAGGACGTGAGGCTCCTCACTTTCATCATACACACTGCTCTTAAGCGTCAAAGCCACTTCGTCCAAGGATCTGTCCACCATCAGATACCCGTAAGCAAGTACGAACATTTCCAAAGCCGCAGGAACAACCACATCAATTGAAAACAAGCCGAACTGAGCCAGCACAAGCATGGCTGACGGCACAAGAATTCCTGTACACAGAACCCAATACGTCTTTCGGTCCTGCAGACTGAAGGTACCTTTTACCAGGGCATAAACGATAATAAACACAATAATTCCTGTGTATACCGCAACGTAAAAGTGATATACCATCATGAGGCTCTGTCCCAGATAACTGTGAACAAAAAAGGTGATATCCGCCAGAAGCAGCGAACAGAACAGGGGTACCTGATAACGAAGTCTCAGGCGGACATGAAGAAATTCGGAAAGATAACAGATGAGTAAATACAACGCCTGAAAAAGGAGAAGTATTGTGAGCTGGTTGAACAGCTCCTCTTCTCCTGAAAGGGTTTTGAATATCTCATAGAAATTGTAAACACCATTTAGTGTCAGAACCACCGGAAGCAGGCGGTGTGCACTTGAAGAAATGCCCGAAGAAACGTAGTACTGCAAAACACCAAGGGTAATGGCCAGGCACACGACCTGAAAAATAAACATTCCGTTCATAATACAATATGTCCTTTAAGAATTCGTTCTATCTCGGTTTTTATGAATGTGGGGTTATATGGTCTTACGATATAGCCTGACGCCATAAGCTCCTGGCATGCTATTACAGTTGCCTTGTCATGTAATGATGACACGAAAAGTACGGGCACCACAGCTCCCTCAACTGAATGATTTCTTATTTTTCTTACAGTCTCTATGCCGGATATTTCAGGCATATCTATATCCATGATAAACAGATCCGGTGCACCATTTTTCTCAAAATAAGACAGTGTCTGCTGTCCGGATTTGAACATTGTCAGCTCGTAATATGGCTCCAGGATTTCTCTGATCATCTGAAGGTTTGTCATCAGATCGTCGGTTACCACGATGTGTGGTTTACGCTTTTCTACATTACTCTTATCTGTTCTGTCAGTTTCTTCATGTATTTCTGTTTCTTCCCCTATATCCTCTGCAACTTTTATAGTTACTGAAAGATATTTAGGGTCGGAAAGGTCTAAGAGTTCTCCGCTGTAAAGTTTGATAATCGGTCTTAAATTATGTACTCCCAGGTTATCATAAATAATTCCCTCGTCCCCCTCCGATGTCCAGACCGTAGTTCCCTTCGGATAGAGCGGCACATATTTAAGAAAAACGTTCACTATATCAAAGTCAAACAGAATTCCGCAGCCACCCATCAGATACTCGGCTGCCTCATAAGAGGAATAAGGATTTTTATAGCTTCGCTTAGATACAAGAGCATCGTAAACATCCGTTATATGAAGTATTTTAGTAAGTAAAGTCTGCTCGTCTCCGGTCAGACCTCTTGGATATCCGCTGCCGTCCACATTCTCATGATGGCTTAATACCGCAACCTTAATCTGAGCAGAAAGGCCGGGATTTCCCGAAATCATATCGTAGGATTTCTGAGGATGGGACTTTACAATTTCGTATTCTTCAGGAGTAAGTCTTCCTTGCTTATTAATAATTTCCGGTGGAATCGCCAGCTTGCCCAGATCATGAAGAAGGGCCGCCGTCACAAGGTTCGTAAGCATTTCCTGATCCAGTTCAAGGCCTATTCCCACAACGCAGGAGATAACAGCTACATTGACGGAGTGAGCATATGTAAAATCATCAAAAGAACGCAGATCCGTAAGATCCAGAGTAATAACCCCGGCATTCAAAATCTGCTCTACAATACTCATTGCCACCTGACAACATGCATCAATATCTCTTCTTTCAATGGCTTCTATGGCATTTCCCCTGAGCTCCGGTGTAATAGCCGTAGCCAGATCAATTCCCTCTGACAGTTCGTCGTGAATATATATGCCGCTAAAACCCATTGCTTTCAGCTTTTCAATATATTTTTCAGTGAGGCTGCGATTGCCGTTAATCAGGACTCTGCCCTGCTTGTCAAAAATATCATAAGCCAGTTCCATTCCCGGTTTTGCCTCTTTTATAGAAATATATCGCATGACTGTACCTCTCCACCTACTAACATGAGCCTATCGTAGCACGCAAAGGGAGCGAGAGCAAAAAAAGAAGTCGAAAAAAATAATAAAAAATTTGTATTAAAAACGGCAGTCCGAGGACTGCCGCGTGTGATATGTATCAGTTATTATTTTGCTGAGATTTTTTCTCTGCCAGTTTTCTTTCGTATTCGCCATGCTTTGAATACGGATTTTTGTTGGCCTTATATCGTTCCTCATTTACCGATGGTCTGTTTCCTATGGTAACCATAAGGCAAAGTACAATAGTCTGAATCAGTCTTACTCCGACCCATATTCCGAGGGCAACAATTCCGACCCAGAGCGGAACATATTGTGGAACGATGTAGTGTGCCACTATCAGCAGCACTCCGGGAACCGCCCACTCAAAGCTTAGCACGAGATTCAGGAAGAAGGTCAGGAAAAAACCTCCTATACCACTTCCTCTTACTTTTGTTCTTTTGCTCTCATAGTCCATAAGGCACCTCCTTATGAGTTCGTCTTCATAGCCTCAATTGCTGAAATCTTTGTTGCCCTTCTTGCCGGGAAATATCCGGAAAGAACACCTACAAGCATTCCGAATAATGCAGCAAGGAAGGGAAGCCAGACAGGTATTACGGAGAACTTGGCCCCGTCAACATCATAAACACCGCTGGTCTGCATAAGTGCAGCGAATATTGGTCCTCCGTATCTGTTTATGGCGAAGGATGCCAGATAACTTAACGCTATTCCGATTATACCTCCTATAAGGCCGATAAGTGCAGCCTCATAAAGGAACAGTCTTCTGATATCTCTGACAAAACATCCCAGAACCTTCATAATACCAATTTCTCTTGTACGTTCATAAATGGACATTACCATAGTATTGGCAATATTTATGGCGGAAACCAGCATGGCAAGAGCACCGATGGCACCTAATACCATCTGAATCATTTCTGAGGTTTCCTGAAGTGGTTTAAGGTATGTCATATCACTGTATGTAACAAAACCTAATTCTTTAATAGCATCCTGAACTTCCACCACATTGTCAATATTATCAACGTTTACATAGATAATATCATAGGTGTCCAGTTCCTGCATAGCCTTCTTTCTGTCCTGTACTGTAAGGGTTTTACAGAATTCAGTCCAGATTTCCTTAAAATAATCAAGGTCTACGTATACATAGTAGTTGTATTCCCAGTTATCGGACTCTTCCATAACAGCGAAGTTTTCCGTATTGGGAGCAATTTTTATCTTGAATTCTTTTTTTCGTTCATTCCTTTTGTACTGCCAGGCAGGGAACGTTACGGTTATTGAATCCGTAGTAAGGTCTACAACCTTTGTTTCAACTTTGCGTGCGGACCAGTAGTAAAAATTCTGCAGGGAGTAGTTGGAAAATACAAGTTTTCTGTTATCTCCATCAGTAGGATAGCTGCCAATAATGGTTCCGGGATATCCAAACTCCGCAAAGGAGTCTCTTCCGATGGCCCTCAGCTGGCAACCGTTTTCGTACTTACCGCACTTCATATTTATTTGAGCATCAATAACCGGTGCAATAGCTTTTATGTGGTCTATGCCTCTCAAGGCTTCCACGAGTTCGTTGTTCAGCACCTGTTCCTTTTCTCCCACCCAGTTTCCTTCGTCATCTGTGATACTTCCGTACTGTTGAATCTGGATAACAGTCATGGTTCCGTTTTCCATGTATTGTTTTTCAAAGGTTCGGTTCATTCCGATACCGATGGAAACCATGGTAATAATGGATACGGTGCCGATTACTACGCCAAGAACAGTAAGGGCTGTTCTGGCTTTTCGCCTGGAGAGATTTTTGAGACCCATTTTAAATAAATCAAATAGTGTCATTATTCACTCCCGCAATTAATCCTCAAATTCGTCGTTCTGTTTTTTCTTCTTTTTTACGTTTACCACAACTATCACTATTACAACCGCAGCGACTGCAACAGCGCTCACGCCTATAATAATTACAAGCTTAAGGTTTCCGAACAGGCCGCCTAAGAAGCCTGTATTGTTGTTCTGGGGGTCTGCGTAAATAGGATTGCCAAATTCATCAAAGCCGATTATTTCGCCCTCATCTGTATCTCCGGGGAACATGCCGGGATCGAAGCCGGGGTCAAAACCGGGATCGTAGATGTTTTCTCCGTTGCCAACGTATACCTGTGTCTGGTGTCTGCTTGTTACTTCGTCACCATTGGAGTCTTCCATGTGGATTACAAATACGCATGTTGCATCGCCTTCTGTCATTGGAATAACGTTGCACTCGATGTATTCGGGCATTCCGGGCTGCATATTTCCCATGTAATAGGAATCGCCTGTTGCAAGGATAAAGTCGCCTTCAACTGTTACATAAACGTTGTTAAGCGAGGATTTTCCCATGTTATAGAACTCGAAGGTAGCAGTTGTAGGGTTTCCAACCATTGGTGTGTTCCAGTCACCAACCTGAATATTCTCCAGGGATGCACGAAGTGTTTCATTTATCTGAAGAAGTAATTCATCACTGGCTGTAACTGAACTGTCGTAGTTAACGCCTGTAGGCATTCCGTCGTATTCGTATTCCATTGATACGGTAATAGGATATGCTCCTGTTGCCGCTGCCGCAGAGGCTTTAAGGTTGATTGAAAGTTCTTCTGATTCTCCGGGCTTGATTTCGGAAATGAAAAAGCTGTTGCTTCCTGAGCTTACTGAGAACTCGGAGGATGTAACTTTTACCTTTATGTTCTTTGCTCTTGTCTCATCGTTTGTATTTTTTACAAAGAATCTGAAGTCGAAGCTCTTGCCCGACATAACCGTTTCTACATCTGTAGAAAACTCTGTAACCATGAGCTTGGGCTTTGAAGCACGATCGTCCTGCTTACCAATTACGTTCAAAATATAAAGAGATGCGGATGATGCTCTTACGGAACCTTCCTTTGTCTCGGCCTCAAAATCAAGAGAAAGATTATTGATGCCCTCAGAAATGGACTCGCCACATCTGATCTTTATTGAAACATCCTTTGTCTTATGTGCCGCAATGGAACCAATATAGAAATAAGGGTCGGAGTTAATAGGCTCAAAAGAAGCAGGACCTACTGAAGCACCATTCATACGAACCTTTACGTTTGAAAGATCCTCATCACCATTATTTTCAAGCTTGAACTTAACTGTAAGCTCCTCACCTGCCTTGGGCTGCTCAGGATCATGAGAAACCTTGGAAACAATGAGTCCGGACTCTCTTATTGCAGGAGTGGGTGTAGGCTCATTTCCTGTTACGTTCAGGTAAATCTTGTAGCCCTCAGTCATAGGAACATTGCTTCCTGAAAGGCTCTTCGCTGTTACAGTGATAGGCATCACAATTGTTCCTGTGGGTGCCTTTTCAGATACTCTGAATTTATAAGTTGCCCTGAATGTCTGTCCCGCATTAACAAGACCTACTCTCTGTTTCATTACTGTATCAATAGGAACAAGCACGTTATCACTCTCAAGAGATACATATGTTTCATATGCATCCAGCTCACCGACGTTTTTCATTTCAAATGAAACGGAAACAGTATCACCTGCATTTGCAGAAACATAAGGATCTGAAACAAGCTTGAATGTGGGAGCGGTCTTTTCCGATGTAACATGTAACTTTAATCTGAAAGCACCGATTTCAACAGGTACCTTTTCTGTTACAGCGTATCCCTTGTCGTTGTAAACTTCATTTCCATCAGCGTCAAGAACCGGCTTGTTTTTCCATGCATCCAGATCAACATAATAATCATATGTTCCAACCGAAGCATAATCCTCTACATCAATTGTATATGAAACAAGTATACCGGCACTGTTTGCATAACCAACTGATACCGCAGTTCCAAAAGGTACATCCAGGTTGTTGGATTCGTATTTGTAGGAAACATCCCTTATTGAAAAAGGGGCATTTTCGGAAGTACTAACGCCAAAAATACCATATACAGAATCAGGTTCTACAAGCTTGAACATCTGTACAACTGTAATGCTTTTTCCCGCTTCGCAATCCACTTCAGAAACTCCGCCTATCATGCCAAGCTTTGATCCTGACTGGGTTAATATGCTTCCCGCTGCCTTTGTGTTTTCTCCGGGCATCATCGCCATCATCATCAATACAGCTAATGCAAATGCTGTAATTCTTTTAATTAGTTTCTTCATTTTTGTTCCTTTCCTCTGTCTCTGCAGCGTTTTCAACGCCAAAAGGCTCTTTATTTTCGTATTCATTAATTATCTTGCCGTCGGAAATCGTTATGACCCTGTCCGCATATTTTGTGAGTGTGGGGTCATGGGTAACCATTACTATGGTCTGTTTATTTTCTCTGGCCATTTTGGTTATGAGTTCCATAACTTCAACGGTTGTCCTTGAATCAAGGTTTCCTGTAGGCTCGTCGGCAAATATGATTCTTGGCTTTGCCACAAAGGCTCTTGCTATTCCCACACGCTGTTGCTGTCCACCGGACATTTCCGATGGCTTATGCTCCATACGCTTTCCCAGTCCGACTTTATCCAGCATTTCTATTGCTGCTTTGCGTCGGATCTTTCGTCTTACTCGCTTAAAGGTCAGTGGCATTTCTACGTTCTCAACTGCAGTCAGTGTACCAATAAGGTTATAGGACTGGAACACAAATCCAAGGCTTGACTGACGGAACTTTGCCAGTTTTGATTCGTTCATCTTTACGATGTTCTGTCCCTTTAACAAAATATCTCCGGAGCTGACTTTTTCGATTCCCGCCAGAACATTCAGGATAGTTGATTTACCCGAGCCGGAAGTACCGGTAAGGCAGCAGAACTCGCCTTCATATACGGTAAACGATACGTCATCAACCGCTTTGATTTTTTCATCACCCATACGGTAATATCTCTTTACACTCTTAACCTCGACCATTGTCTTTCGAGCTCTTGTCTCCGTACCCA
>JAKSRZ010000053.1 GCA_024403375.1 Lachnospiraceae bacterium | reverse complement strand
AGCGGCCTGGGTCGACAGGCTGGGTGCTACCTACCTTATAGTCCTCATCAGCAAGTACTGTTTTGTCATCTTCAAGAAATGCAACGTAGTTGGAATAGTCCTCGTTAACTACAAAAACTTCCTTTTCCGGGAAGCTTGCCTTGATAATTTCCGCAAGACCGTTTGTTGAGCCCACAGCGTCACCGTCCGGACGTGAATGACGTCCGATAATGATTCTGTTGTACTCTTTTATTTTATTTAATACTGCCAGTTTCTTTTCTTCGTTCATATAAACTCCTACTCACACATCATTTTGTCCAGATCGGCAAGCATGGCCATAGCTGTATCTCGATCGGCAACAGTTGCACCACTGGCCTTTTCGTGGCCGCCTCCGCCGTATTTTACGGCAATAGGATTAATATTAAATCTGCTGGATCTTAATTCACACAACACGCCCTCGGGAGCCTCGGTAAAGTTAACCCAAATGTCAACTCCTTTAAGATCTCCCATTACGCCATCCATGCCACGGGAAATGTTAAATGTAGACATGCCGAGGCGCTCTACCTCAGCTGCATCTGTATATATGTATGCAACATTATGTTCAGTAAATTGAACACGCATAATAAACTCAGAGCGTCTTTTAAGAGCCCCAAAATCTTCAGCGTACATTTTAGAATATAAATCATTAAAATTGATGTCCGCATTTTTCATAAGAAATGCAGCCAGCTCAAATGTATGTGCCTTTACGCTGTCATAGCGGAAACGTCCCGAATCGGTAACAATACCTGTAAACAATGATTTTGCCCCGATCTGATCAAGCTTAAGCCCGCAGGTCATTGCCATGTCTGCAATTATTCCGCAACAACTTTCGTATTCTGTCTTTATAACTTCCGTACCTGTAAATGCACCTGTAAACATATGATGGTCCACTCTGGCATTAACTTTTGCATTAATGTATCTCTCATCACAGACCATGTTAGCACCGCCACAGTCCAGAACTATGGCCAGAGCATCAGCATACACCTCGTCCGGCACCTCATCCATTATGCAATCATCCATAAATGCATAACGTCCGGCCTCATCACCTACCATAAATACCGTCTTTTCAGGCCAGTTTTCCATAATAATATGCTTCAAACCAACCTGGCTTCCAATGGCATCACCATCAGGATTCTTATGGCGATGAATGACGATTGTATTGTTTTCTTTAATCAGCTTCAGTAAGTCCTGATACATATTTCCTACCTTGAAAGTTTATTTCTTACAATATCTATAAGTGTCTCAGCCGCCTTCTTAGCGTCATTATCCACCTGCAACTCTACGTCACAAATATCATTATTCCTGTACTCAAAGTCAAGAGACATGATTCTTCTTACTTTGTCGTCATCACTTGATTTTCTGCCAATGATATTTTTGATGACCTCAGATTTTTCCCTGTTTACAAATACAAGAAGAGTCTGTGTTCTGTATGCATTTCTTATAGTAAGAGCACCACAGATATCAATGGGAATAACCGCGTAGCCACCATTATTGACAATAGGATCAACCTGATTCTTGGCCGTTCCGAAATGATATCTTGAATATACAGTGGTCTCCAGGAACTTGCCATCATCCTTTTCCCGAATGAACTGCTCCTCGTCAATAAATCTGTATGCATCCTCTGCCTCGCCATCATGTCTGGGACGGGTTGTGGATGTTAAAGGCTTTTCAAAGTCAGATGAAAACTGAGTCATCTCATGAGCAATTTCATTCTTTAATGATCCGGAAGGACCTACAAGACAGATTACACCACCATCCGAAAGATCCGGAGCCTTTTCAGTGAAAGAATTTCTTACCATCTTGAAAAGCTGCATGAAATCAGAATAACTGTTTACGGCAAGAAGACCCGTCATGTCCATATTCCAAGGCTTTCTGAACAAAACAGGATAAATCGCTTTTGAACTGGATATATTGTGTGCACCATCGTCAAGAAGCATATCAAGAGCGAACACATCCTTACGTGTTCCAATGATAATGTTCTGTGAAGGAATTTCCGGGAAGTCCTTTACAAGACGCTCCGCACGGGCACTCATACACATAACCGGAACCGCAGTAACAAAGAAAACGTCCGCATACTTAGAAAGATCGCGAACAAACTTCTGTGCTCCCGGCAATATAGGCTGTGTTCTTACAAATTCAGGATCCGAATAGAGAGCTATTCTCTCTTCAAAATGTCTGCCATAATTACCCCATCCCTTGATTTCGTTAATACTTACCGGTTCCTCATCAGGATGATTCTTATTAATGATTGAAAGTGCATAGCCATTACATTCGTATAACGTATCATCTACGTCAAGTCCCACTCTTAGCCTGTATTTTTTCATATTTTTTCTCCTATCCCTTACTATATCTCCCCCTACGGAGACGGATACATATTATACACCAAAATCGGCCAAAATTCAATTAAAAGCAAGAGTAAGTTACGTCCCATGAAGTAAAAAGCAAGATATAGCAGCTGAGGTCTGGGTTCCTCGCCGCGAGGTCTTTATACCACAAAAGCTTCAGGAGACCTCAAGCCGAGGAATATTTGAAAAAGCCGAGGTATCGATACCGCCGCCCCCCTGCACATACCGTTTCTTAGTATTAAAAAACGAGGCGCCAAGCACCTCGTTCTATTTTTTCGGTATCTATATTAATTTTAGACTCTTACGTCAATATTTCCGCCCACCGATGGGGTTACCGAACGTTCCATCATCTTAATCAATTCAGCACCTTGTTCTTCTGCCATGTCGAGATTTTTCTTCATAACAGCTATTCCAACGTTCGTTTCAATTTTTGACTGAGCCATTGCCATTGATAATGCCGGTATGTCCAATGGAATCTCCCCCCTTCTTGTAGTTTAGCTTTTTACGAAAGGATTTCTTTTTCGTGATTCCATTGTATATCTGCCGCACATTCTTTTCAATTAAAAAATTATAAACTAATATAGTCGTAATAGTCTGACAATTTTAATAAATAGGCCATTTTGATGGACTTTTGTTGTACTTTGTTCTTAATTTGTTCAATATATTGATATACCAGGTTCATAAGTTTGTTTTATAATAAAGCCATAAACAAAAGCTAATAAGTTCCTTTTCATAAATTAAGCCCATCAGTTCCCTCCCCTCTGGTGGGCTTCTCCTCTGCAAAAAAAGCCTCGGCATAAACAGTTTCGTTTAAGCCAAGGCTTTCTATTTTTCTTGTATGATCACATAACCTGTTTTAAAAATCTGTTTGCAAGTTCCGGCCAGGAAGCACATTCTTCAACGGTTCCTGTTCCATCTTCATTTCCTGTCTCATCAGTAGAGAGGCTTAAGCCATGGCCTCCAAAAGGGAATATATGCAATTCCGCAATAATTCCTTCCTTCTTCAGAGCCTCAGCGTACTTAAGTGAGTTCATGACATTTACGGAGCCGTCCTGCCATGTATGCCATAAAAATGTGGGCGGTGTATTTTTCTGAACTCTTGTCTCCATAGAGAAGAAATCCTTATCTACCTTCTCCAGGCTTTCTCCTGATAGATTCTCGATGCTGCCCCTATGTGTATAGGCTTCCTCTGCTGTGATAACGGGGTAACAAAGAACTGCAGCATCCGGTCTTGAATCTTCGTCAAAGAGGCAACAAAGGCTTGCTGCCAGATGTCCACCGGCTGAAAATCCTGTTACGGCAACTTTCTTTGGATCAATGTGCCATATTTCTGCATTTTCTCTGATCATCTTCATGGCTGTCTTTGCCTGGTTAAGGGCAACAGGATAGCGTGCTCCGGATGGTGCACATGAATAATCAAGGACAAATGTCTGATATCCCATTGCGGAAAATTTCAGTGCAATAGGCTCAGCTTCTCTCACGGAAGTATACTGATAGCCACCACCGGGCAGAACAAGCAATGCCGGACGGATTCGATTACTTCTGAAGCTTTCGTCATTATGCCTTATGTAGCCTGTAAAACGTGCTTCGAAGCCATCTACATTAATAATCTTAGAAACTATTTCCATATTGTTCACCGAATTTATTTTGCACCGTACTGCTCATAATAAGCATCAATTCTTCCCTTGCACTCGTCATCAATAAGTACTTTTCCGTTAACTTCTCTATTGTAGAGATATTCAATAACTTCCTTCATTGATACGATGGCACCGGTTTTAAAGCCGTATGTTTCGCAGATTTCATCAAGAGCACTCTTGTCGCCGTTCATACCCTTTTCGCATCTGTTAAGTGATACCATAAGGCCTACAATCTCCACGTTTGCAGCCGCTCTTACCTTTGGAACGGTTTCTTCCATTGATTTTCCGGATGTTGTAACGTCCTCAATCATAACTACTTTGTCGCCGTCCTGAGGCTTGTAGCCTAAGAGACCACCCTTATCCGCACCGTGATCCTTCTCTTCTTTTCTGTCAGAGCAGTACTTGATTTCCTTGCCGTAAAGTCTGTAGAATGCTTCAGCTGTAACTACTGCAAGGGGAATTCCCTTATATGCAGGTCCGAAAAGTACGTCGAAGTCGTCACCATAATTATCGTGAATGGCCTTTGCGTAGTATTCACCAAGCTTCATAAGCTGTGAGCCTGACACATAAGCTCCTGCATTCATAAAGAAGGGAGATTTGCGTCCGCTCTTAAGTGTGAAATCACCGAACTTCAACACCTGACAATCCACCATAAAGTCAATAAATTCCTGTTTGTACTGTTCCATTTTAGCCTCCGGTTTTTTATTGATTGCAGAAAAACTCCTTAACATCAGGCATAGTCCTTAATATGTCTATAAGTTCTTCTGTTTTCTTTGTGCTGAGATGCTTAATCAGTGCATCATATTCAAGGTTACCCTCTGTATTCTTTTTAACTGAATATTCTTCCACTTCTATCCCGTTATTATCAAGGAACGTTCTTAACGACATCATGGTATCCGGCTTGTCCGCCAGAACGAGTCGTATTTCGGTGTTGGGGGAAGTCTCCCATCTGAGAAGTTTATGAAGAAAACTCTGTAAAAAGATAACCAATGCTGTTGTGAAAATGGCAACCATATAAAGGCCTGCACCCATGGCAAGGCCTATGGCGGATGTGGCCCAAAGTCCTGCGGATGTGGTAAGTCCTCTTATGGAGCCGCCTTTTACGAAAATAACGCCTGCACAGAGGAAGGAAATGCCGGTAATAACATTAGAGGCAACTCTGGCTGCGTCAACCTGTACGCTGTCCCTAACAATTACGTCGAAAAAGCCGTATTTGGACACAACAACCATAAGGCATGCACCAAGACATACAATAAGATGTGTTCTTACTCCGGCCTCTTTCTGTCGATGACTTCTTTCAAGACCAATAAGACTTCCGCATGCGGAAGCCAGGATTATACGAACAATATATTCCCACTGACCAAGCTGATTTGAAATAAATTCCCACATATATTTTACCTCCTTAAAAGGATGCTATAATTTTACCATTTTTATCTTAAAAGGCAACCCATATAAGCCTCTTAAGTTTGTTTATATGTTAACGAACTTATAAATGCGATTAATAATTATGTTGTAAAATATGTATCTTTTTCCACTTTAATGTGATAAAATCCCTTTTATCCAAAAACACGCGGAGGTATGAATCATGTTTGACTTCAACGAAATCGTTAAAGCCGACAAGGAAGTGGCAGATGCCATGAGCCTTGAACTCGGCCGTCAGAAAGACCACATCGAACTTATTGCTTCTGAGAACTTTGTAAGCCCTGCTGTAATGGCTGCAATGGGAAGCATTCTCACTAATAAATATGCAGAGGGTTATCCCGGCAAGCGTCACTATGGTGGATGCGAATATGTTGATATTGTTGAGCAGCTTGCCATTGAAAGAGCCAAGAAGCTTTATGGCTGCACATATGCCAACGTTCAGCCCCATTCCGGTGCTCAGGCAAATATGGCTGTATTCTTTGCTCTTCTTGAGCCCGGCGACACATATATGGGCATGAACCTTAACGACGGTGGCCACCTTTCCCACGGCTGCAAGGTTAACTTTTCCGGTAAGTACTTCAACTGTGTGCCTTATGGTGTTACCGATGATGGCTACATTGATTATGACGAGGTTCTTCGCATTGCCAAGGAGTGCAAGCCTAAGATGATTATCGCAGGTGCTTCCGCATATCCTCGTATCATCGACTTCAAGCGTTTCAGAGAAATCGCTGATGAAGTAGGTGCATATCTTATGGTTGATATGGCTCACATTGCAGGCCTTGTTGCCGGCGGCAGCCATCCTTCACCCATTCCTTATGCTCATGTAGTAACCACAACCACTCACAAAACTCTTCGTGGACCTCGTGGCGGTATGGTTCTTTCCAGCATTGAGTTTGCAAATGAGCACAAGTTTAACAATCGTCTTTTCCCCGGTATTCAGGGCGGTCCTCTTATGCACGTTATTGCCGGTAAGGCTGTATGCTTCAAGGAAGCTCTCGATCCTTCCTTCAAGGTTTATGCAGACAATATCGTAGTAAACGCAAAAGCTCTTGCAACAGGCCTTATGAACCGTGGCTTTGAGCTTGTATCCGGAGGAACAGATAATCACCTTCTTCTTGTAAATGTTAAGAAGTCCAAGGACATGTATGGTCAGCAGGCTGAAGACCTTCTTGAAGAGCTTAACATTACTGTTAACAAGAACTCTATTCACGGTGACTCCGCAAAGCAGTCTGAAGCTTCAGGCATACGTCTTGGTTCAGCAGCCGTTACAACTCGTGGTTTTGATGCTGCCGATATGGACATGGTTGCTGAAGCAATTGCCATTGCCATTGATTCCAAGGGTGCTCGTGCTGAAGAAGCAAAGGCCATTGTTAAGGCTCTTACTGATAAGCATCCTCTTTACTAATAAAAAATGGAGGTTACGCAGTTTCTGCATAGCCTCCTTTTTTTATCCTTGAAGTGCTTCCCACTCTTCCATAAGCATAAGCTGTTTTTCTTCCAGCTCTGCTTTCTTATTTGTGAGTTCCGCAAGCTTGACATGATTTGTGAAGTATGCGGGATTTTCCAGTTCCTTATCTACCTCGGCCGCCTCTTTTTCAAGCTTTGCAATTTCATCTTCAATACGCTTTATTTCATTTTGTTTCTTTCTTATTCGAGCCTGTTCCTCTTTTTGAGCCTTCCAGTCCTGCTTTGCCTCCGTTTCCACAGCAGCAGACGATGTTACAGCTGTTGCACCACTTCCGGCTCCATTTCCCAATGTTCCGCGGAAATAGGCCTCTTCCACTATATCTTTATGTTCAACATAATAATCATAATTGCCGATATATGGAACAAGCTTCTTCTCAGTAAGATCAAGAATTCTTGTTGCAGTCTTGTTTATGAAGTAACGGTCATGAGAAACATAAAGTACTGTTCCGGTGTATGAGTTAATGGCATTCTCAAGAATTTCCTTCGAAGTAATGTCCAGATGGTTCGTAGGTTCATCGAGGATGAGGAGGTTTGCGTTGGAAAGCATAAGCTTTGCCAAAGATACTCTGCCATGTTCGCCACCCGAAAGAAGCTTTATCGGAGTGAAAACATCGTCCCCCGTAAACAGAAAGGCTGCAAGAACGTTTCTTATTTCTGTGTTGTCCATTAAAGGATGCTCATCGGAAATCTCTTCAAAGGGCGAGTTTTCGGGATTCAGGACCTGGTGCTCCTGATCATAGTATCCAAGAGATACTTTTGCACCGAGAGATACAGAGCCTGAATCCGCCTCCACCAGTCCGTTCAATATCTTAAGAATGGTAGTCTTTCCGGTTCCATTGTTACCGATGATGGCAACTCTTTCGCCTCGCTTAATATCAAAGGAGATGTCCTTAAACAGCTGATTCTCACCATAAGCCTTTGAAAGTCCGGTTACTGTAAGGACATCATTACCACTTACAACTGCGGGGTGAAACTCAATTCGCATTTCATCATTTATTTCAACAGGCTTGTCGATTCGTTCAATCTTATCCAGCATCTTTTCACGTGATTCGGCACGTTTTATTGATTTCTCGCGATTAAAGCTTCTGAGTTTTTCAATAACCGCTTCCTGATGCTTGATTTCCCTCTGCTGATTCATATAGGCCTTCAGCTGAGCCCTTCTTACTTCCGCCTTTTTATTGGCAAAATCCGTATAATTTCCAAGATAGCACTGAGCCCGCTCATTTTCTATTTCCACAACCTTTGTTACAACCTTATCCAGGAAGTAACGGTCATGAGCGATAATGAGCACTGCTCCCTTATAATTGGACAAGAAGGTCTCAAGCCATGCAATTGAATTCATGTCCAGATGATTTGTAGGCTCATCAAGCATTATGAGATCAGGCTTCATAAGCAGAAGCTTGCCTAATGCGACTCTTGTTTTCTGACCGCCGGATAAAGTATTGATAGCCTTCGAAAACTCATCTTCAGAAAAGCCAAGGCCCTTTAATATACCGGTAACCTCACTTTTGTAAGCATAACCATTCAAACGCTCAAATTCTGTGTTGCAACGCTCATATTCCTCATAAAGCTTTGTAAGTGCAGCATTATCTTCCTTTAAGGAAGCCGCCTCAATAGCCGTATGAAGCTCAGCAATTCTTTTATCCAGCTCCAATACACGCTTATTCGTATTAAAAAGCTCGTCATATATGGAATTATCACTTAAAAGATTCTGGTTCTGTGACAAATAGCCAAAGGTTGTATCCTTTGCAAATATAACTTCTCCCGAATCTGCAGTCTGCTCTCCCACAATAATCTTAAACAAAGTGGACTTCCCTGCTCCGTTTACTCCGATTAATGCAGCTTTCTCATTATCATTTATGTGAAAAGAAATGTCTCTGAGAACATATTTCTCTCCGAAACTTTTTGTAATCTGATTACATGATAAAATCATTTTTAACACCTTTTCCTGACTTAACTGTGCTTACCTTTCAAGCGCCGACGCCCATTTTACCATATCCTACCCATTTTGTACAAGTGAAAGAATATTCGTGCCCTTTTCGCAATAATTGTAATCGCTTACGGCAATATTCGGATAGAACAGAGCACTCTACAATGCTAAAATTTGTTCAAAATCATGATAACAGGAGAAACACATGGCTGCTTTTTTAACAGATACATACAGAAATGTATTCGCTGAGTGCGGAATCGAAAAGGAACTAATTGAAAAGAGACTGGAAGAAATCAAAAACTTCTATTTCTATGGCACAGAAGCTGAGCGTGTATACCACGAAGCCGGCGAAGACATGGGATACATCGAAGATACCGGCAACCATGATGCCCGTACAGAAGGCATGTCTTACGGAATGATGCTTTGTGTACAGCTTAATATGAAAAATGAATTTGACCGCATCTGGAAATGGTCAAAAACCTACATGTTCATGACTGAAGGCTGGAATGAAGGTTATTTCGCATGGTCCTGTGCAACAAACGGGAACAAGAACGCAGACGGTCCCGCACCGGACGGCGAAGAGTTTTATGCTATGGCACTCTTCTTTGCTTCTCACAGATGGGGCGACGGCGAAGGCATTTTCAACTACAGTGCCGAAGCGAAAAAGATTCTGAAGGCAATGATCAGAAAGGGTTCCGACGGAAGACAGGGACATCCCATGTTTAATCAGGAAAATCATCAGATTCTCTTTGTTCCCGGAATCAATTTCACAGATCCTTCCTATCATCTTCCCCACTTCTATGAGCTTTTCGCTCTTTGGGCAGATGAAGAAGACCGTGAGTTCTTTAAGGAAGCAGTAAAGGCAAGCCGTGAATATCTTGCAATTGCCTGCCACCCGGAAACAGGTTTCTCCGCAGAATATGCCAACTTTGACGGAACCCCTATGAGCAACCCTCTTCCTTGGTCTTCAGACCGTCATGACTGGTTCTTCTCAGATTCCTACAGAACCGTTGCCAACATTGCTCTCGACTATGAATGGTTCGGAAAGGACGAAGGACAGGTTAAGGCATGCGACAATATTCAGAAGTTTATGAACAAGGCTCGTCTTGAGAACTTCTATGGAATATATGAGATTGACGGAACTCCCATTGAAGGTGCTGTAGCCCTTCATCCTGTAGGTCTTCCCGCAACCATCGCTCAGGCTTCCCTGGCAGCCGATAACGAATATACAAAGGACTGGGTTGTATCCTTTTTCAATACACCCCTTCGCTTAGGCGACAGACGTTACTATGATAATTGCTTATACTTTTTCGCATTTCTTGCCCTTAGTGGTAATTACAGAATTTGGAAATAATCATGCAGAACATTAATCCTATAACAAAACAAGATTATCCGGATCCCGATATAATTCGTGTTAATGACACCTATTATCTCCTTTCCACTACAATGCATTTTTTCCCGGGAGGGGCTATTTTACGTTCCTACGATCTTGTTAATTGGGAAATTGTCAACTATCTGTATGCAGATGAATTGGACGGTGCCTCAAACGAAGCTCTGGCTTTCGAGCAGAACATTTATGGTCGCGGCATGTGGGCTCCTACTCTCCGCTACCATAACGGAACTTTTTACGCACTTTTTGTTTCCATTGAAGCTCAGAACACATATCTTTTCACAGCCACAGACCCCCTCGCCAAATGGGAAAAGAAATGTCTTACAGGTATGTACTATGATGCTTCTCTTCTCTTTGATGAGGATAAGGTTTATATTATTCATGGAAACCGCCATATATATGCAACAGAGCTTGATCTTGAAAACCTCACCGCTAAAGAAGGTGGCTTAAACAAGGAAATATTTGCCGATAATTCTGACTCCGGTCTCGGATACGAAGGCTCACACGCATACAAGATTAACGGCTACTACTACGTATTCAATATTCATTGGCCTCGTAACTGTGTAAGAACACAGGTAGTTCATCGTGCCGCTTCCATAGAGGGTCCGTACGAAAAGAAGATACTTATACAGGATGACTGCGGACTCAGAAATAAGGGAGTTGCACAGGGCGGTGTAGTTGATACTCCCGATGGCAAATGGTACGGCTTTTTCTTCCGTGACCAGGGTGCCTGCGGCCGAGTTCCTTTCCTTACCCCCATTACCTGGGAAGAGAATTTCCCTGTAGTTGGTAGTGACTATAAAATTCCCGAATTTGAGGCTCCCGCTTCCACCAATCCCAAACACAAATACGAGCCCCTTTACACCTCAGATATCACAGAAAATGTAAATGGCTGCAATGTAATAAAAAAACAATGGCAGTGGAATCATACTCCCGATTCTTCCTCATACAGCATCGGTGAAAACACCTATTCCATAACCACAGACAAGATCTGTACCAGTATTGTTCAGGCAAGAAACACTCTGACACAGCGTACATACTGGGACAAGTGCTCTGCTGAAGTAACCGTTGATGCTTCCCACATTAACGAATTCGACCATGCCGGATTTGCTATTTTCAGTTCCTGCTACGGTCAGCTTTCCATTACAAAGGAACTGAATGAATATTATCTCTGCCTCATTACCCGTGAAGGCGATGAAGTATTTGACGGTCGACACGATACTCTGCAAGGCAATCTCATTGAAAAGATTCGCCTGGACAGCCCTATTATACGTCTGAGAATTGATGTGGACTTTGAAGGCTTGAAGGATATAGCACGCTTTTCATATAAAACTAAGAAAACTTATGAGAGCCTTTCCTTTAACCATAAGATGGCCTTTAAGCTCGATCACTTTTGCGGATGCCGTTTTGCTTTGTTCAACTATTCCACAAGAAGAATCGGTGGAACTGCCACCTTCAGTGATTTCAAATACACTAAATAACAAAAAAGCACCGAGTCTCACATCGGTGCTCTTTTTTAATCCATTTCATGTGCACTTCTCTTTGCTCTGAAGGAGCTGGGTGTACATCCCTCCGTATCCTTAAAGACACGGTTAAAGGTTGAAATACTTGCGAATCCGGTATTCATCGCTATATCCATTATTGAATACTCAGGATTATTCAGCAATTCCTTTGCAGCTCTTATTCTTCTGAGTGTCAGATAATCGCAGAATGTATAATCCGTGTATTGCTTAAAAAGTCGTGAAAAATAGTATTTACTGAAACCAATATTTACTGCAGCATCTTCAAGGGTAATCTGCTGCATATAGTTTTCATTAATATATTCAAGAAGCTGATTAAACTCCTTAACGTACTGCTGCTGCTTTTTGGGCTTGGCATTACTGAAAAGCTTTTCATCAGTGTCATGATTTTCTCCAAACAGAACCAGGAAGTTAATGAAAAGTGCATATACCGAAAGCTCACTGTAGGAACTTCCGTAGAAATAGGCATTACGCATCTGCACAAGAAGGCTGTAAGCTTCATCAAAAATCCTGGGGTAAGAACTCTTTGTGGCATGTATTGGAGCAATAATCGCGGGCTGGAGTCCTTCAAATCCCTTCATTCCTTTTATAAAGGACATATCAAAAAGGAAAATGAATCTTGATCCTTCTGCACAGGGCTGCATACATTCATGCATACAGCTTGAGGGAATGATTAATATCTCTCCCGGCTCGACTCTGTAATGCTCGTCACGAATCTTAACATCATAAGGTCCTTCCACCGGCATCAGAATTTCCATAGCCTCATGCCAATGCATTTTGAAGCCCACTTTCTCACGATTGTACCAGATACGTACTGATGAACTATTATGAAAGTCTACCAGCTCGTGGTCGCCGTCAGTATATTTGATTTCTCCGCCAAAGTCGCTGTTTGTCGAATATAGAAGTTCTCTTTCATATTTAGGCATGTAACTCACCTCATAGTTTCATAAAATGATATAACTACCTTGTACTAAGTGACACACTATTACTTGTTTATTGCTATATATTTTCAAATGAACTATCCATATCATTATATATACACCATTCAACTATTGTCAACACATAAAACGTTTTACGGAGCAAAGTCAGTCATAATACACAAAAACCAAACGCAATTTTTATGCATTATGCACAATTTGCTTTCTCTTTTCATCTATTGGAGCCATATCAGCGAGCAAGATATGATAATCAATTGTGTGTAAAATATACAAAAGTCAGTGCAACTTTTGATATATGCATATATTGCGGACATTTGCATGTTTTATAACAACAATTGCCTTGACACCTCCGAATCAAATGATAAAATATTCAATTGTTATGCAAAATATGGCTATTAGCAAATTGGGAGTTTTCTATGTCCACTGTACGTTTATTTGATCTTGATGCATACAAAAGTGATGGGTACGCATTGGTTGTTTCCTGCTCACCCGTTAATCACAATAACCGTGACTGTTTCGCTCTTGTACTGGACAGTACCATTTTCTTTCCCGAAGAAGGTGGTCAGAGTCCTGATAAGGGTTTCATCAACAGTGCCGAAGTTCTTGATGTTCAGGTAGAAAAGGGAATTATTACTCATTATGTAACAGAATCCTTCAAAGAGGGACAGACCGTAGACATGTCTCTGGACATGAAGTATCGTTTCAGCAATATGCAGCAGCATTCCGGTGAGCACATTTTTTCCGGTCTCGTAAGCACACTCTTCGGTTTTTCCAACGTAGGTTTCCATCTTAGCGATAATTCTGTCACCATGGACTTTGACGGAGTGCTTACCGCTGAAGATCTGGCACTTATTGAATTCAAGGTAAATGAGGCAATCTCCAGAAATATAGAAATCTCAGCCCGCTATTATACTGCTGAGGAATTAAAGCTCATCAGCTACAGAAGCAAAAAAGAGCTGGAAGGTCCTGTGCGAATTGTCACAATTCCCGGCTACGATTCCTGTGCCTGCTGTGCTCCTCATGTGCGTCACACAGGTGAAATCGGCATGCTGAAGATTGTTCATGCTCAAAATTATAAGGGCGGTGTAAGAATCAATATACTCTGCGGCTTCAGGGCTCTTGAATATTATAGAGAAAGCCTCGCCCTTATTGATTCACTGACTTCAACTCTCACCACAGGCCGTGAAAATCTTGTAGAAAGTGTTGAAAAACTAAAAACCGAGAATGTTTCCCTTTCTTCAAAGCTTCTGAATGCAAAGCAGGAGCTGCTTCACAAGGAGCTGGAGGCTGTTTCTTCCGATTGCGAAAGTATCCTTGTATTCCGTGATAAAACTGACAGCCTGATTATCCGAAACGCCGTTAATTTCCTTACCGAAAGACATTCCGGTATTTGCGGTTTTTTCTCAGGAAATGACGATCAAGGTTATTCATATATACTAGGTTCCTCTGCTGCAGACGTAAGAGAAGCATCCAAAAAGCTGAGCGAAGCCTTTGGTGCCAAGGGCGGCGGAAAGCCTCAGATGGTACAGGGAAGCGTAACGGCAACAAGAGAAGACATTTCCGGTATTCTAAATATAACTGCTATGTAATTAAGAAAGGTATATTATGTCAGAACAAAGTAATGAAATAAAAAAAGAAAACAAGATGGGGACAATGCCCATAGGTAAGCTCCTCTTCACAATGGCTGTTCCAATGATGCTTTCAATGCTTGTACAGGCCCTTTACAACATCGTTGACAGCATATTCGTATCAAAGATTGAGGAGGCCGCTCTCACCGCCGTTTCTATGGCCTTCCCCATGCAGAACTTTATGATAGCCCTGGGAGCCGGCACCGGAGTAGGTATCAATGCATTGTTGTCAAGAAGTCTCGGCGAGAAGAATTTTGAAAGAGCCAACAAGGCCGCCTGCAATGGTGTCCTTCTTGCACTTTTCAATTTCTTTATCTGCATCCTCTTAGGATTGTTTGTGGCAGGTCCCTTTCTCAGAACTCAAAGCGATGACACTGTAATTCTGAACTACGCCAACGACTATCTTTCAGTCGTTATGGTATTCTCCTTTGGTTTGTTTGGTCAGATGGTATTTGAAAGACTGCTTCAGTCTACAGGCCGTACGATTTACTCCATGTGGACTCAGGGTCTTGGAGCCATAATCAACATCATTCTCGATCCTGTTCTTATCTTTGGTTTTGCAGGTATACCCGCCTTCGGAATCAAGGGTGCTGCCATGGCAACAGTTATCGGTCAGTGCTGTGCCATGATTCTCGGCCTTGTATTTAACCTCAAATTCAATCCTGATATCAAGCTTTCATTTAAGGATATGAGTCCCGACTTCAGCATTATCGGGCAGATTTATGCCGTAGGTTTCCCTTCCATCATTATGATGTCCATCGGTTCCCTTATGACATATCTTATGAATCGCATTCTTTATACCTTTAATTCCACCGCCGTCGCAGTCTTCGGAGCATACTCCAAGCTTCAAAGCTTCTTCCTTATGCCTGTCATGGACCTAAATAACGGCCTGACTCCAATCGTGGCATATAACTTCGGTGCCAAGCAAAAGGGACGTCTTCTGAAGGCATATAAGACGGGTACATTGGCAGCTGTGACCATTATGGCAATAGGCTGTCTCATATTCGAACTTATCCCTGAAGTGCTTTTCAAAATGTTCAGCCCTTCAGCGGAGATGCTTCAGATTGGTGTTCCCGCCTTAAGAATTATCGCTGTTCACTTCGTTGTTGCAGCCTTCTGTATCATCACAGGAACCATGTTCCAGGCTCTCGGCAACGGCTTCTTCTCTATGATAGTTTCCATATGCCGCCAGCTGGTTGTGCTTATTCCTGCCGCATGGCTCCTCTCCAAAACAGGCCATGTAACCGCCGTGTGGTGGAGCTTCCCCATTGCCGAAGTCGCTTCCCTTGCAATCAGCCTTGTATTGTATAAGGTACTGTACAATCAGAAAATCAAAAATCTGTAAAATAAAGAGATTATGAACCGCTATGATTCATAATCTCTCTTTTTATGGCATTTCTTCTGCCTTTATTCTTAAAGTATCATTCAGGAAATGCTCCTCACTCTGCCGAGCCGTTTCGTCCATTTCCTCTTCCAGACCTGTCAAGGCCGAAAACGGAGCGAACTGTGCCGCCCTGTCCATTATGGACATATGCGGCCTCGTTTTCGACTGATGATGTGGAAGGTCGATAATATCATCATATTTATTTGTTCTTTTCAGTTCCGCCATACTTATTTACAAAATCCCTGTCAACTTCTATTACACACATACATTCAGGATTACTCTTACTTAGCCGCCTCTGAATCTCTGCCTTGATTTCCCCATCCTTCTTCTTATACTCATAAGGAACAACCACATCGAAAACCACATTTGTTCTCGTCGGTCCCGGCACTATTCTGAAGTCGTGCATCGTTATATTTTCATCTATCGACAAAAGAATATCAGATACCGCCTGCCTTAACTCATTGGTTTTTGCGTCGTTCACGCACACCGGATCCATATGCAGCACAGCCTGGCATTGAAGTTTCCCCTTAAGCTCATGTTCAGTGGCGTCAATCACTTCGTGAAGCTCAATAATATCTCCATCTGCTCTTACCTCTGCATGCACACTTAAGAACACTCTTCCCGGCCCATAGTTGTGCACTACCATATCATGTATTCCGATTATTTCCGGATGAGCCAAAATAATAGCTTCCACATTCTGAACAAATTCCGGCTCAGGAGGCATTCCCAGCAACGGATTAATTGTATCTTTCGCAGATGATATTCCCGCCTTGAAAATCAGCAGAGAAACAACGATACCGCACCAGCCGTCTATTGCCACATCGAAATGTGCCCCGACGCCGGTACAGAGCAGTACTGCTGAGGTTGCAATAACGTCGCTGAACGAATCCTTTGCCGTAGCTTCCATAGCTTCGCTGCCTATTTTCCCGGCAATCCTATGGTTATACATAAACATATATAGCTTTATAAGGATGGAAACCACAAGGATTACAACAACCGCTACATCAACCTTAGGTATTTCGGGATGAATCACCTTTTCGATGGAGCTTTTCATAAGCTCAAAGCCCATAAACACAATGAGGACAGAAACGAGTAACCCCGATATATATTCGAGCCTTCCATGACCATAAGGATGCTCAGAATCAGGCTTTTGTCTGCTCAACTTAAAACCCAGAAGAACAATTATGGATGAGGCCGCATCAGAAAGATTATTAAAAGCATCAGAAACGATTGCCACTGATCCCGAAACATAGCCCGCCACAAGCTTAAACCCGGATAAAAGCAGATTAAAAAAGATGCCCACTGCACCACATAAAGCACCATATGCAGAACGCACTTCCACATCCCTATAAACCTTATGATTTTTTATAAACAACTTTGCCAGTAAACCTACCATTACCCACCTCCAAGGCGTCCTTTTATTATAATCCAAAACAAAGGCCCGGTCAATAATCCCCGAGGTCGTGTGAAGCTTCTCGGTATCTTTACCTCGCGGTTGCTGCCTGCGACCTCGGGACGAGGTCGTGCGAGGCTTCTCGGTATCTTTACCTCGCGGTTGCTGTCTGCGACCTCGTCCCGAGGGCGCAAG
>JAKSRZ010000052.1 GCA_024403375.1 Lachnospiraceae bacterium | reverse complement strand
AGTTTCCTCCTCTTCTGTATCTTTAACTTTTTCAGATTTATCATTTCTCGATTTCTTAATCCGCTCTTCCTGCTCTTTTTTGGCCGCCTTTCTGTCAGCTTCCTTCTTTGCCGTCTTTTTCTTCTCAGCATTTTTTTCAATTCGAGCCTTCTGATCGGATGATGACTTCTTCAAAACCGCGAAAAAAGATGTAGTACCATTATCATTTACCTGCATGCCATAGCCCTTAACATTGGCTCCGGATTTTTCCATGCTGCTTTTAAGTTGATCAAGCTGTGCTTTTGCTCCGCTTAAGATGCCTTCATACTTTTTACGGTAGCTTTCATCAGTAGCCATACGTTCTATTTTTTCTTCATCAATCAGTACAACTGTCTTGATGTTATTTGCATACTTACTTGCATTTGCTTGTGCATTAGCCTTTTCATCCTTGCTTACAAGAATGAAGTCATAATTTCCATACTTTTTCTTTAGCTGCTCATAATATTTTGCAGCCTTATCGGATAATTCAGGTTCACCCACTGTCTTACCGTAGGTATTAGTCTTCTTGTTCTGCTGGGTTTCTTTATTTTTTTCAACCTCGGCAGTATTGTTCTTGTACATACTTGAAACTACAGAATTTGCATTAAGTGACATATGGAATCCCTTCCTTTCTTTGTGGTAAGTCCTTTTACCGTATAAAATGATTTGATTTTGGGAATGATGTCAGATTTGCAGACGCGAAGAAAAGGGACTACGCCCATTTGATGTGTGTATTCTCAATCCTTGAGAGCAAATCCGAACTCCTTTTCGGCACTTTGTATTGTTGGTTTTTCAACCATTTCAGCTTATATATCGGCACATATTTTTAAGTACTTTATAGTATATCACAAATTTATATTATTTTCTACTACTTTATCCTACTTTATATTGTTACATCCCACTTATTAGTAAAATGAGTTCAACAGAAAGGAGCGAAAATATGCGACCATTGAAAGAAAAAGTAAGTATCACCTTAGATAGCGATATCGTACAACAAATAAAAGAAATGGCCGAAGCCGACGACCGTTCCTTCAGCCAGTATATAAATATGATTCTTAAAGAACACGTTGCCGTTTCCGCAGATGAAGAGAGCAAAACGAACAAATAATTAATGCCCGGAGTTTTTGTCCCGGGCATTTTTCGTCATTATAATGCATTACACTCTCTTATAAATTGTAGTAATCAGATTAAGTTCTCCCTCAACGTCTGTGCTGATTTTAACCCATTCAGTACCTGCCAGGAACGTAGATTTGTCATAGAGATACAATTCTCCGTTTTCGATTTTTCCTTTTTCAGCCTTTGTAATTATGTATTTGCCATCATCGGTGACAGTCATGCCTCTGCTCTTGGCCTTTTCTATTTCTTCTGCAGGAGTGTTTTCAGGTATCTCCATGACACTCTGGATATTGCCTTCTGCATCAACCTTCAGCATTGATCTGACCGTCTGCATGAGTATGCGTTTGTCTTCTTCGTCAACAGCTTCTGCCAGCAGTGTATCGATATCAACAAATACTTTGCCTTCTCCCTCAACAAGCTTTATGCACTTTACTGTCTTATAGGTTCCTTCAAAATTCATATAATACCTCCTTGTTTGTATTTTCATTCTTTATTGTTCTCAAGGTACTGGTCATAGTACCGTGAAAATGTTGTAGCAACCGGTTTGAATTTCTCACATTGTTCCGGGTCGTCCGAGAATCCGCTCATTTGTTTTCCGCTCTCGTACTCAACGTAAAATTCATAAAACTGTGGTGTATTGTCGTAGTCAAATTGGTTCGGAAAGATGTTCCCATTCTGGAATCGGTTCAGTTCAGTCTCCTCGACTATTTTTTGTAATGCCAGGTAGTGTTCTTTTGTCGTGGCAGCGTATCTGTCGTTCTCTGTTTTCTTCTTATCTTTCCTGTCCCAAACTTCAGCATATGCTTTCTTCACGCAGTCGTCATAGTTTCTGCCGCCGGTCATAATCTCTTCAAAACTGCGTGCCTTTTCTTCCTCCGTCACAGGGATCCACACTTCACTGTAGCAGTATCTGTTATCTCCAAATGCGTATTCCATGCTGAATCTGGTCATTGCTGATTCTTCTTTAGTGGGAAGTAAATCGTTAATTCCGTGTTTCCCGAACTCTTTGGCAAAAAGATCCAGAACCTCTCCCGTCCATGGTGAATTTGGATCGCCATCCATAAGGAAGTTGATTTCTTCCTTTGAAGCATACTTGGCATTCACTCGGCATGGGCCATACTCCTCGGGAAGGCCGCTTCTCAGGCGTTCAATGCCATTATACCTCGCCAGATTGTGCTCTCTGATTATATGCTGCAGCTTTGCAGAGAATTCTCTATCTGTTTCGCATTTAAGTTTCTCGTCATAGCCTTCTGTTATTATGAACGTATCGCCTTCAGATTTTATCATTTTAAGGTTGTATTCACGTGCTTTGTCATAAACAAAATCGCTGTTACGATAAAACTCTGTTTTGAAGCTAATCAGTTCATCTGATCTGATTTCTTTTGGTGCAGCATAGTTTGTATTGTCTTTTATTCCACCTGTTGGGTTTTCGTTAATCGGTGAAACCTTTCGTTTCCTGAAAAATACCATCAGTAAGGCAATCACTCCGATACATAATACCCCGATAAGCACATAAATCATTTTATCCACATCCATTCCTCACAAATATAAAGCATTTTTTTCTCCATGTTTTATTATACACCAGTTTATTCCATTTAAGTATCTTTTTTCATTATTACATTTTGAGCAAAAAAAATTCCCTGTATATAAATACAAGGAATTTTTTCTAAATATATGTAGGAGTTTAATTTATAGGCATTGAAAGGAGTTGTTACAGGAGTTCCTTAACCTTTGCGGAGATTTTCTTAATGTCTGCAGTAGGCTCGAATCTTGCAACAATGTTGCCGTTACGGTCAATAAGGAATTTTGTGAAGTTCCACTTGATGTTGCCGTTCTTCTTGTAATCCTTATCCATCTTCTTAACGATGGGGCTAAGTATAAGACCCATGGGACCGTCAAAGCCTTCAAATGTTGTGTTGGAAGTAAGCCATTTGTAGAGAGGGATTGCATTCTCTCCGTTTACATCAATCTTGGAATACTGGGGGAACGTAATTCCGAATCTGCCTGTGCAGAATGTATGTACTTCTTCGTCTGTTCCGGGAGTCTGCTCTCCGATCTGGTTGCAAGTGAAATCCAGGATTTCAAGGTCCTGCTCCTGAAGTTCTGTGTACATTTCCTGAAGTTCTGTATACTGAGGAGTAACTCCACATCCTGTTGCTGTGTTTACAATCAGAAGAACCTTTCCTTCAAATGTTGAAAGAGAAACTTCTTCGCCTTTACGTGTCTTTACAGTAAAATCCTATGCGTTCATTTTTTTGTCCACCTTTCGTAATTGATTTAATTCAATTAATTGTGTTAAACCAAATATAACGTCAAAAAAGGAATTTGTCAAGCACTATTTTTAATTTTTTTGTGCTTTTCTCAAATTCCTTTTTATTTGCTGTAAAACAGATTACTATTCTCTTTCTTCAATATCATTTACGGGAGGCTTAAGGCCCTCGATTACTATGCCTTTCTTCTGCGCATAATCCCACAGTGCTGCATGCACCGCCTCTTCAGCCAGAAGAGAACAATGTATTTTCACTGCCGGAAGCCCTCCCAATGCCTCCTGAACAGCCTTATTGGTGAGCTTCAGTGCATCCTGCACGGTTTTTCCCATTATCATCTCAGTGGCAATACTGCTGGTAGCAACCGCAGCCCCACATCCAAAGGTCTTAAACTTAACATCCTTGATAACTTCATTATCATCGATATCAAGATAAATACGCATTATGTCACCGCATTTAGCATTGCCTACCGTTCCCACACCGCTGGCATTCTCAATTTCACCAACATTTCTGGGATTTGTGAAATGGTCCATTACCTTTTCACTATATTCAATTACTTCGCTCATATTTACTTCCTCTCTTTTTTCACAAAGTCCTCATATAACGGTGACATGCTTCTTAACCTCTCTACCACGAATTTGATTGCATCAACCGTAGTATCGATATCTTCCTTTGTTGTCTCCTCCGACAAGGTAAGTCTCAATGAACCATGAGCAATTTCATGAGGCAGGCCTATTGCAAGGAGAACGTGGGATGGATCAAGAGATCCGGATGTACACGCTGACCCGCTGGAACCGCATATTCCTTTCTGATCAAGCATGATAAGTAATGATTCTCCTTCAATAAATCTGAAGCTGAAATTAGTATTATTGGAAAGTCTTTGTGTTCTGTGGCCGTTAAACTTTGTATAAGGTACTTCTGCCATTACTCTTTCGACAAGGTAATCACGAAGCTCCGTTTCGTATTTTGCTCTGACCTCCATTTTGTCTTTTGCAAGTTCCGTTGCTTTTCCAAAGCCAACAATACCGGGTGTGTTGTGAGTGCCGGCACGGCGGCTCCTTTCCTGAGCACCTCCATGAATAAACGCACCAATTTTCACAGTATTTCTTATATACATAATGCCTATGCCTTTGGGTCCGTTTATCTTATGTCCGCTGGCGGACAGCAGGTCAATATTTAATTCCCCCACATTAATTGGCACATGTCCGTATGCCTGAACAGCGTCGGTATGGAAATATATGCCCTTTTCTCTTGTAATTTTTCCGATTTCTTTAATCGGCTCAATTGTTCCAATTTCGTTATTGGCAAACATGATTGACACAAGGATTGTGGTAGGGCGGATGGACGCCTTCAGCTGCTCAATATCAATCAGTCCGTTCTCATCCACATCGAGATAGGTAATCTCATAGCCATGCTTTTCCAGGAATTCACACGTATGTAAAATTGCATGATGCTCAATCTTGGAAGTAATAATATGGTTTCCCTTATTCTTCATGGACTCTGCAATTCCAAGCAGTGCCCAGTTGTCAGACTCACTTCCGCCGCCTGTAAAATATATTTCTTCAGGCTTTGCTCCAAGGAATTCTGCAATGGTTCTCCTGGCATTTTCCACGGCTTTTCTGGACTCTCCGGCAAATCTGTATATGCTGGCCGCATTTCCATAAAGGTCTTCAAAGTAAGGCTTCATTGCCTCGAACACTTCCGGAGCAACTCTTGTGGTTGCTGCGTTGTCCAAATAAATCAGCTTATTCATATTTCAAATATTATCCTCATTTTCAGGCTTTATACTAATTTTGTGTGTTAAACAATGCTGTAGATAAGTATCTGTCACCGGAGTCGGGAAGTAATGCTACAATAACTTTTCCTGCATTTTCAGGTCTCTTCGCAAGAATGCTTGCTGCCTTAAGTGCCGCACCTGAGGAAATGCCCACAAGAATACCCTCTGATGTAGCAAATGCACGTCCTTCAGTAAATGCGTCCTCATTTTCAATTGTAATAATTTCATCATAAATCTTTGTATTCAGTGTATCCGGTACAAATCCGGCGCCTATTCCCTGAATCTTATGTGCTCCGGGAGTTCCCTTTGAAAGAACAGGGCTGCCTGCAGGCTCAACTGCCACAACCTTGACATCAGGATTCTGAGACTTTAAGTACTCTCCAATACCTGTAACTGTTCCACCTGTTCCTACACCTGCAACAAATATATCAACTCTTCCATCTGTCTGCTTCCAGATTTCAGGACCTGTTGTTGCTCTGTGAATTGCGGGATTTGCGGGATTGGTGAACTGACCGAGGATAACTGAGCCCTCAATTTCTTTATTAAGTTCTTCAGCCTTTGCAATGGCACCCTTCATGCCCTTTGCTCCTTCTGTAAGTACAAGCTCTGCACCGTAGGCTTTAAGAAGATTTCTTCTTTCAACAGACATCGTGTCAGGAAGTGTAAGAATTGCTTTATATCCTTTAGCGGTGGCAATAGCAGCAATACCGATTCCTGTATTTCCGCTGGTAGGCTCAATAATTGTTGCACCCGGCTTCAGTTTGCCGCTCTTCTCTGCATCCTCAATCATTGCCAAGGCGATTCTGTCCTTTACAGATCCTGCGGGATTCAGGTATTCAAGCTTCGTAAGAATTGTTGCATTATCTGCACCTGCATGTTTAGCGTATCTGCTTGCCTCAAGTAAAGGTGTGTTTCCTACTAATTCCAATGAACTCTTTTTGATATCTGCCATATTTTTATACCTCTCTTCATAATTTCCATTGCCTACTCTTTACATAGGTTTTGTGTGTTGACGATAGTATATATTCCTTTTTCTATTTTGTCAATCCATTTCAACAAAAAAAATAACAGAATCATTGATAACCTACTATTCCTATAGTATAATAGGGTTATAAACACAAAAAACTCGGAGGAATAAAAATGAAAATCTCCACAAGAGGCCGCTATTCACTAAGAATGATGATTGATTTGGCTCAGCACTATAACGACGGTTACATAGCACTTAAAGACATTTCTGAAAGACAGGATATCTCCAAAAAATATCTTGAGCAGATTATTCCCTTCTTAAACAGAAGTAATCTCCTTCTTGCAAACAAGGGTCATATGGGTGGATACCGTCTCGCCAGAACACCTGCAGAAATAAATGTAAAAGAGATATTAGAAAGTGCAGAAGGAAGTCTCACTCCCGTAAGCTGCATGGACAACAACCCGAATCTGTGCGAAAAATGTGAAGAATGCATAACCCTTCCCATTTATCGTGGCCTCTATGAGGTTGTTAACAAATATTTTGAAAGCATCACCCTTGAGGACATTATTACAAGACAGATTGCTGACTTTACATATAACATCTAAAATGCTGAAAGAGCTTGCAGCATATTGAAAAATATGCCACAAGCTCTTTTTTCTACTTGTACCGTTTTAACAATTCAACATACCTTTGTCCCAAAAGACTGAGAGGTATGTTTTTTCGTTTTATATAACCAATTATCATTGTATCTTCCGTCTCCAACGGAACGGAAGTATATATACCACCATTCAGGTCCTGGCAGATAATTCCGCTGCAGAGTGTATATCCATTAAGTCCCGTCATGAGATTCAGCATTGTTGCTCTGTCATCTGCCTTTATAATCTGCTTATAGGGCAACGTGCTGAGCACCTCCTCGGCAAAATAAAAGGAATTTTTATCTCCCTGTTCAAAAGAAAGGCAAGGATACTCCGCCAGCTCCTCCATGTTGATAATCTTACGTTTTGCAAGGGGATGCCTTTTGCTCATAAATACCGAAATGCCACATTCATAAAGCTCTGTAAACTCCAGATCATTTTCTTCCAGTATCTTTCTGATTGCCTTTTCATTAAAATCATTAATGTAGATAACGCCCACTTCACTACGGTAATTTTTTACGTTTTCAATTACCTCATGAGTTTTGGTTTCGTGCACCGCCAGCTCGTATTCGCCGACCTCAAACTCCTTTGCCAGGTCAATAAACGCCTCCACAGCGAAGGAATAGTGCTGCATGGATACGGAGAATCTTTTCTTTACGATAGATTTATTCAGGAATCTTTCCTCCACCAGATTTCCAAGCTCCACCATCTGTCTTGCATAGCTAAGAAATTCTTCTCCCTCCGTTGTCACCACAACGCCCTTGTTTGTTCTCATAAACAATTGTGTTGACAGCTCCTCCTCCAGTTCCTTTATGGCACCTGAAAGAGCCGGCTGAGACACAAAAAGATCCTCTGCAGCCTTATTCATCGATTTTGCTTCGGCAATAGCCACCGCATATTGAAGCTGAGTCAGTGTCATATTAAGTCCTTCCTCATAGTGCTTTATTTATCGTATTCATCCAGAAAATGATGTCTCACGCCATCCTTCTTGTAGCCTACCACAGTGTCCAGCATAACATTTTCCACACTTTTGAAAATATTCCCTTCCACGTATGGATTTGTCTTTTTAAGTTCCGCTATTATTTTCTTAGTTTCCAATCGTTTTGAGTTACTCTGTCCATCGTCTCTGCAGGAAGAGCAGTTATCCGTAAACTTGCAGGCACATTGGAGAAAGTGCAGACCGTTGGCATCACGCCATGCCTTAATATCCTCTTCACGTATCAGGTACATGGGACGAATCAGTTCCATTCCTTCAAAATTCGTGCTGTGAAGCTTCGGCATCATGGACTGAATCTGGGAGCCATAGAGCATTCCCATCAGTATTGTTTCAATAACATCATCATAGTGGTGTCCCAACGCAATCTTGTTGCAGCCCAGTTCTCTCGCCTTATTATATAAATGTCCGCGTCTCATTCTTGCACAAATGTAGCAGGGTGAGCTTTCAATATTAAAAACTGATTCAAAAATATCGGAATCAAAAATGGTCACCGGTATTCCAAGCATTTTGGAGTTATGCTCTATTACCTTTCTGTTCTCGGGACTATAGCCCGGATCCATAACAAGATAAACCAGTTCAAATTCCTTCTGCCTGTGCTTCTGCAGCTCCTGAAACAGCTTTGCCATAAGCATAGAATCCTTACCACCTGAAATGCATACCGCAATCTTGTCCCCATCCTGAATCATATCATAGTTTTTCACCGCCTTGGCAAAGGGCGAAAAAAGCTTTTTGTGCCAGGTCTTCTGGATTCCCTTTTCAATCTCATCCTGCTTAAGGCTGACGGATTCTTCTTCCTTCTGCATTAAGTAAACAAGCCACGCATTATAGCCGCCCTGAAGACTGAAGGCATTCACACCCTTTGTTCTTAGCATTTGTGCGGCATCAACACTTGTAAGCCCTTTTGCACAATATACTATGACTCCAGGGTACTCCTTCAGTTTCTCTGCATTTTCTTCAAGCTGCTGCTCATTGATGCATATTGCCCCGGGAATTGTTCCGTAGGCTATGCTGTAGGCATCTCTTATGTCAACAATCCCAAAACCATCATTTATTTTTGAATCTATTTCATTAACTGATATTTCAAAGCTCATTCTATAGTCTCTTCTGTCCGATTATTTTACTCCCACCTGCCCCCGGCAGGTAACGGATTACAGTATTTTGAAGCCCTTGGAACGAAGATTCTGCTCCAGCATTTCCCCGTCAAGTGTATGCATAATCATAAGTGGCATATGAGTTTCACGATTGTTTCCGGAATAGATATAATCGATATTTATGCATGCCTCATCAACTGCCTCAAGAAGCTTTTTAAGACTTCCTGCTTCGTCAGGAATTTCCACCACGATAACGGATGTTTTCTTGCAAAGATATCCTGCATCGGTAAGCACCTGATAGCTCTTGTCCGGATCCGATACAATGAGTCTCACGATTCCGTACTCCGCAGAATCGTTTGTTACCGCACTTAAAAGATTAATACCCGCATCGGAGATAATCTCTGTCATACGAAGCATTGCTCCCTTTTTGTTCTCTGTAAAAATTGAAATCTGATTAACCATTTCTTCACCTCAAACGTTTATAAATAAGTTGTTACACAGCCCCAGATAAGTGCGAAAACTATCGCAGGGAGAGCGTTTGCAACTTTAATTTTCTTTTCTCTGATCAAATTAAGTCCTACGCAAAGAATCAGAACGTTTCCTACATAAGACAGATTGCTGAGGGCAGCCTCGGGAATAAAGTCCCCGGCAAACATTGCCACAAGGGTAACTGTTCCTTGCAGTATTCCCACGGGAATCGCAGAAAAGACGCAACCCTTTCCCTGACCTGCCGCCATAATACAGATTATGATAGCGTCCAATATTCCCTTTGCCAGCAAAATAGAATAGTCACCTTCTATTCCGTCCTGGATGGAGCCTATTACCGCCATTGCACCGATACATACGGTACAGGATGCTGATACAAAACCTCCAACAAAGCTATTGTCGGAGGTGCTGTGGCTCTTAACCTTCAGCCATTCGCCAAACTTTGTGATTTTATCCTCCAGCTTCAAGAGTTCACCTACAATAACTCCCAATGCCAGACACACTATCATCATGACAGAGTCCACGGCTTCCAGATGCCCATCGGCAACACTTAACATTTTTGCCATGGTTCCGCCCGCTCCAAGCATAATAACACCTATGCCGGTTATTGTCATCAGACTGTCGCGAATTTCCTTTTTGAAACGATTTCCGGCGATAAGGCCCACAATGCCTCCGCCTATTATACAACCCACATTTATAATGGTTCCGATACCGTGCATTATAATGTCCTCAACTAATAAGTCAATAAGTCCTTAACGATTTACCAAATGTCCTTTGATACTTCATCAATGAAATACATATGAAACGATGCCGTTCCGCCGTTCAGGTTTCTTGTTGTTTCAGCAGCCCGCTCGCCCGCTTTTCCAATCTTTTCAACTGCATTTCTTACAGCATAAAAGCCCTCTTCCAAAGTATCGTTAACCTTTGAAAGGCACGCTGCCAATATTCCGGAGGACATACAGCCCATTCCGGTAACCCTCTTCATCATAGGGTCTCCCCCCTGAAGACATGCAGCGTTTCTGCCATCTGTTACAAGGTCCAATTCTCCTGATGCAACAAGAATAATATTATCATGCTCAGAAGAATACTCCTTCATTTTCTGAAGAAGCTCTGAGTCAGCAGGAATCAGCTTGCCATTTTCACAGTCCAGCCCTTCCCCTGTTTTTTCATCCTTTATGATCGCCCATATTTCAGCCTTGTTGCCCCTTATACAGGTGACCTTTATTTGATTCAGCAAATCCTTCAGAAACTTTCTCCTGAAGCTGATTCCTGAAACACCAACAGGGTCAAGCACAATGGCATGACCCTGATTGTTTGCTATGCGAGCAGCCTTCAGCATTGTTTCGTAATCATAAGTGGCTCCGAGGTTAAGAAGCAAGGCCTTTGAAAAAGCCTGCACCTCCTCTACCTCATCAATATGATGAGCCATTATGGGCGAAGCACCCACTGCAAGAATTATGTTCGCAACATCATTTTTAGTTACTTCGTTTGTAATGCAATGAATAATATTCATTATCCTACTTTTCCAGGCTGTCCTGCATTTTCTTAAGAACACCTGCTCCCTTTAATGCTAATGTAATAACAACAGCTATTATTGTACCACCTGCACTGCTGATAAGGAAGGGGATAACGAAAGTAAATATTGCTGCTGTCTCATTTCCCATAAAAAACTTTGCCACGGGAAAAGAAAGCATGCCGCCAATAACAGCTGTTCCAAACAGTTCTCCCACATAAGCAAAGGGCAATTTCTTACCATACTTATAGAGAAGACCTGCAAGCAAAGCTCCGCACATAGAGCCGGGAAACGCAAGCAAGGAACCAAGTCCCAGAAGGTTTCTTATAAGACTTGCGATAAACGCTGCAGCAAGGCCGTACCAGGGGCCTACAAGAACAGCACAGAGAATGTTTACAAGGTGCTGAACGGGTGCACATTTTGCACCGAAAACGGGGAAACTGAAGAGGGATCCCACTACGGCAAGTGCTGCAAAAATAGCTGTTACTGTAAGTTTCTTGATATTAATTGTTTTTTTCATTCTTTGCTCCTACTTTACCTGCAAGAGCATTTACAATAAGGCAGATGATTATTGTAACCACCATATCGGGAACAGTATTTCCCACAGGAGTATCAACATACATAAGCAGTCTGTATGCCACGAAGCCCACCAGCCATGTAACAAGGTTTATCCAATTGAAGCCCTTATTAATGAAGTCGGCTTTTTTAAGAATAAAATAATCCGCTATCTGTATTGCTATCATGGGAGCAAATACAGAACCAATCAGATAAAGGAAATCAGTAATATTGTCCATAGGGAAGAGAATTGCTGCAACCGTACCCACTGCCGCAACCACTACCGCTGCCCATTTCTCAGGAATTTTCTTTGAAATGGATACGGAAGATACACCACCTGAAAAAGCATCAAGGAAGGTTGTTGTAACGGTGGAGAATACAATAATAAGCAATCCTACTATGCCAAGTCCGGCCTTAACCATAATTGCGGCAATATCGCCCTCGCCTGTATAAATAGCAGCACCTACACCGATTGTGTACATGAAAATGCTGACTACAGAGTACACAACAACTGATGTAAATGTGGCACCCACAGGCTTCTCAGCTTCTCTTGTGTAATCAGAAATAAGAGGAAGCCAGGACAAAGGCATTGCCACAGCCAGTTCAACCGCTGCACCGAAGCTCATGCTGCCATCATCTGTAACAACAGGCATTTCTCCTTTGAATACGATTACGAAAAGCACGATTGAAAGCACAAATAATCCCGCCATGGCAACAGTATTGATTTTGCCCAGGTTTGTAAGTCCGATAAGCACCCATACAATTACGAGTACGCCGATAACCGCTGCCCAGATTCGATAATCAATACTGATGATACCGTTTGCTGAAAGTGCACCGTCATAAATCATTATGGCAGTCCAGCCCACAAGCTGAATTACATTAAGTGCCGAAAATAGTATGCTGCCTTTCTGTCCAAAAGACATCTTAACAGTCTCCATGGCACTCTTCTTTTCCTTGGCACCGATCATTCCGGCAAAATACATTAATGCACCGCCGATAACATGACCGATTATGATTGCCAGCATTGCCTTTCCAAATCCAAGGGAAGCAAAATATGTTCCTGTAAGTATTTCGGCAATTGATACGCCGGCACCGAACCAGATAAGTCCGTTGGCAAAATTTGATGTTCCTTTTTTATTCATTGTACTCGCCTCCTATAGCAAATGCATGATTCATAGGGCCGCTGCCCTTTCCAAGATCCAGCATTGCAGAAAGCGCGCCGGAGATATAGTTTTTAGCATGTTTTACTGCCTGTTCCAAAGACATTCCCTTAGCCAGATTAGACGCAATGGCACTGGACAAGGTGCAGCCTGTTCCATGTGTGTTATTGTTATTGATTCTCTTTCCATGGAACCAGACAGGTTCTTTTCCCACTTCATAAAGGAGATCGTTGGCATCATTAAGGCTGTGCCCTCCCTTCAAAAGTACGCTTATGCCAAAGGTGTCTGAAATAGCCTTGGCTGCAGTAACCATATCTTCGCTTGTTTTGATACTCATTCCCGAAAGCACTTCAGCTTCAGGAATATTTGGTGTTATTACTCTTGCAAGAGGTAATAATTTTGATTTTAATGACTCGATAGCCTCATCAGCAATGAGCTTTGCCCCTGATGTAGCTACCATTACAGGATCTACGACTATATTTTTTGCGTCGTATTTAATAAGCTTTTCGGCAATTACTTCAATAAGCTTTGATGAAGCAACCATGCCTGTCTTTATGGCATCCGGATATATATCAGAAAAAATACTTTCCAGCTCTTCTGCCAAAAATTCAGGAGTTACCTCCATTATTCCTTGTACGCCGGTCGTATTTTGTGCAGTCAAAGCAGTGATAGCACTCATAGCGTAAACGCCATTTGCTGTCATTGTTTTGATATCTGCCTGAATGCCGGCGCCTCCGCAGGAATCAGAGCCTGCGATTGTTAATGCTGTGTTCATAGAACTCTCCTTTTTCGCATTAATTTTATATACCGATCCAAGGTGGTGCCCCCGGTGAAACGGTTCAGATTCATAATGTTCAAGTGGGTTTACAGCCCTTTAAGTAATTCTCTTGCTCCTCCTTCTATATCTTCTTCACCAAAAATACCGCTTACCACAGCGACTCCTGCAATATGAGTGCCACGAAGTTCATGAACATTGTTCTTATTAATTCCTCCGATAGCCACCACGGGAATCGAAACACTTGTGGTAATTGATTCCAAGGTTTCCATTGTCATATATCTGGCATCCTTTTTGGTTGTGCTTCCGAAAACAGCACCTGAACCGAGGTAATCCGCCCCGGCCTTTTCTGCCAGCTGTGCCTGCTCAACAGTCTTTGCCGTAACTCCGACTATTTTGTCCTTACCCAGTATTTTTCTTACTTCGTCGGGATTCATATCGTCCTGGCCCACATGTACTCCATCTGCATCTGTTTCCTTTGCAAGGTACACATCGTCATTCACAATAAAGGGCACATTATATTTTCTGCAGACTTCCTTTACTTCCAGTGCCTCTTTAACAAGGCTGTCATGATCCATTTCCTTTTCTCTGAGCTGCACCATTGTCACTCCGCCCTTAATGGCAAGTTCAACTGCAACCGGCAGTGATATGCCGTTTTTCAGGCAGCCTCTGTCTGTAACCGCATATAGTTTCAGCGCTTCTTTGTTCATCATTCACCTCTTAAAACAAAAAAAGCCCTCATGCAACATAGCATAAGGGAATACTCTCTATATTATCCTACGTTGGCATTATCCAAATCAGGTTATAGGTCGAAGCGAAACAGCTTCCTCTCAGCCCGTATGCGAGCTCCCTTTTTTATTTTGCACGAATAAAATACAGCAAATTAATGGAAAAAGCAATATCTATTTGCCATAATTCAACAATTTCTTTATAATACCCAAGTAAAGATATTTTCTACCTGGAGGGGGTACTATGGGTAAAATAGACGAATATGATTATGACGCACAATATTTGAAAAATCATCCTCTTAAAGTGGGCTTTTGTATTGGTTTCAAGTCCATGGCGTTACTTATAAATCGCCTTGTGGACGAAACCGGCGAGGTTACAAGTAAATATCCTAAAAGCGAGCTTTTGAAGCTTTGGGGTTATGATATGGGTATATTCTTTTTCGTATTCCTCATAACCTACAAAGTTCTTACACTGGCCGCTCTTCCTTTTTATTTCTTTTACGGCTTTGTTCTTGTTAAGCTCTTTATTGCCTGGAAAAAATTCAAATACAGCCTTTGGCAGCTTCTGCTTATGACCCTTGTGGCCTTTTCTGCAGAGTTTGCTCTGGCAGCCTTTATAAGAAGTCTGATTATAAGATAGCTGTTATTCTCGGCTGTCTTCTTCCTCAGAATTAAAAGTCGGCATTATCCCGGTGGCGGCCACTTTAAGTGCAGCCACCGCTGCGGCAATGCTTTTTTTGTCCGCTGGAGCCAGTGCCGCCGCTTTTGCCGCGGCCTCTCTCTGGAGTTCCGATCTTTTATCAAGATTCTCTCTTACTGTATCAAAGTACTCATCAAAGTCTTTTAGCATCTTTTCCCAGGCATCATCCGGCATTTCGCGCCAATCATCAGTCACCTCTGCCTTCTTCTCCTCACCCACAGGGAGGATCAACAGCGGTTTTCCCTGAATCATTGTTCTGCCTTTTGCCACCTCAGATGTGACACGTTGTTCCTCGCTCCGCTCAGGTACAGCTGCTTCAGCTGCTTTCATGGCATTTTCAAACTCGTATTTTCCCGAATTCCCGCCATTATAAAATGCACTGACCTGCTTATTGTATTCTGTTTCAAACTGCTTTTTTACTTTTATCATAGGCTATTTTGTCCGTCCGTTTTTTTCAAGAACTTCACAGATCATATCAATTACCACATCGATATTAAACGGCTTTGCAATATGTCCGTCCATTCCTGAATCCATAACACCTTTCTTATCTTCCTCAAAAGCATTTGCAGTCATGGCTATGATAGGAATGTTTTTCTTTATCGGATTTACCAGTCTTCTGATTGCTTTTGTTGCCTCATACCCGTTCATAATCGGCATCTGAACATCCATAAGCACAAGATCATATTTATCCGGGTCCGATGCCTCTATTTTTGATACCGCCACTGTGCCATCAACTGCCGTATCTATTATGGCACCCTTCTCCATAAGAAGCTCCGACGCTATCTCTCTGTTAAGTTCATTGTCCTCTACAATAAGAATTCTAAGTCCGTCAATTCCTCTTCTGCCCTCGCTTCCACCAAAGGCTTTCGCTAACTGTGCTTTACGTGCATCTCGTTCTGCAAGGCTGAATTCAAGGTAAATCGTAAATTCCGATCCACGATTCTTTTCGCTTTTGACCTTGATGGTTCCGCCCATAATATCCACAAGAGTCTTTGTAATGGACATTCCAAGGCCGGTACCCTGAATTCCACTGACGGTAGAGGTACTCTCTCGTGTAAAGGGTTCAAAAATATGTTCCGCAAATTCGGGACTCATTCCGATTCCTGTATCGCTCACTTTGAATTCGTATGCAGCGACACCGTTTTTTTCACATGGTATCTGTTTTACTGTAAGCTTCACAGTTCCGTAAGTCGGTGTAAACTTTATGGCGTTGGACAGGCAATTAAGTAAAATCTGATTCAATCTCAGTCTGTCACACCAAATAAGATCATCCTTGATTCCAAGGGAATCTATAAGAAAAATCAGCTGCTTTTTATTTACATCAACCTGCACAATATTTTTCAGATCGTTAACAAGATTACTTATGGAGTTCTCTGTCTCTTCAATCTTCACATTTCCCGATTCGATTCGGCTCATGTCCAGCACATCGTTTATCAGAGAAAGGAGATGGTTTGAAGACATCTGAATCTTTTCAAGGTAGTCCTTAACCTTCTCACCGTCTCCAATGTGATTCATAGCCAGTGCCGTAAAGCCGATAATGGCATTCATGGGTGTTCTTATGTCATGAGACATGCTGTTAAGAAAGGATGTTTTCGCTTTGTTGGCTTTCTCTGCCTGCTCTAACGCATTTTCAACTACTTTTCTTTGTTCTGCTTCTTCGGATATAATGTCTTCAACGTTTTTTACGCCTGCAATGATTTCTCCCGTCTCCACTATCTTTGCAAATTTCATCTGGAAGTGTTCGAAGCCGCCGTTAACGTTAATTCTCATAACACAGCTGTATTCCGGCTTTTCTTCAAGTATCTTGCAGATTCGATCCAGGTTAAGGTTCTTAAGAACCTCCTCCTGCTCTTCCGGAGAAATTCTTGTATCCACCAGTTTCTCTACAAAGTAATCATATGAGCGATACTCCCATCTGCTGACGCCCAAAGCTTCGCTTGCAGATGCACTGATTTTCTGCTCTCTTATTCTTCTTGTTTCCGGATATATCGTAAAAACGTTTACATAGTCACGGCTCAAAGCCTCTACTACGGCAACAGACTGGGTAACATCCACATACACGCCTACTGCTCTTCCTGTGTTGTTACCATCCTCATCCAGTATTGCCTTAAGTGTAAGGTCATATATGCCATGTTCTCCCTTAGCATTTTGCAGCCCCACACGGCCCTTTGCAACTTCGGAACCGTTCATTACAGCTTCATGAAGCTGTATGTACTCCTCCACAAAATATGAATCAACAATACCACTCTTTGCCACTTCATAGGGTACTCCGGTCTGTTCCACCATTACTCCCCATTCATCCGCCTTGCTGTCAGATATAAGGATTGACTGCTTCTCATAATCAAACAGGAAAACAGTACATCCGCCCGCATCAGTGGCAATTCTGAAGGTCTCCATAATAGAATCCAGCTGCTTCGCCTGATTTATGGCAGTATCAAGTGCTGCTTTTTCATCAAGCTGTCCCTGAATATCCTGTAATGAAATATACACCCTTATGGTATTT
>JAKSRZ010000051.1 GCA_024403375.1 Lachnospiraceae bacterium | reverse complement strand
ATAAATATGGTCACCTGAAAGAATAAGAACGTATTCAGGATTGAAGGACTTAATGGCTGTGACAGTGTTACCATAAGAGTAACCCCCGCATAACGCTATGAGTTATTCAGTAGCAACATTTGCGACACGAATCGCAGAAGAACTGGGAATATCAACAGAAACCGCCTATATGTGCGGAATTCTTGATTTGTCTGATAAAAAGGATGTTCCGCTTAACCGCATGACAGCAGCAAGGATAGTTCACAGAGCACTTATTTATATGGGAGAATTTGATGTAAAGGACTATCAGCGAGCTTTAGAACTTAAAGACATATATGATTGTCACACCTGCGTGATTCATGTGGCGCAGGTTTATATTAAGGGGATTATGGAGCCGACGCAGCCGGAGATTTTCGGTATGCAGAAAGAAGTGGCTTTGGAGGAAGCAGAGGATATTGTAAAAAAAATGATGAATCCGAAAATGAGATTGATCATTGTTTAGGGAGGTATTTATGTTAAGAGAAGTTGTTACAAAGTATGGCCGAGTAAAGGGACTACCGGCCGCAGACCCAAGAATAACATCCTTTAAGGGAATTCCGTTTGCGAAGCCCCCTGTGGGCGAAAGACGCTGGACGGCTCCGGAATTCTGTGATCCTTGGGAAGGAACATTGGAAGCCTATGCGTTTAAGGCGATATCCGTGCAGGACAGACCCGGACTGGGAACAGACATTTATTGCAGAGAATGGCATGTTGATTCAGAGGTGGAAATAAGTGAGGACTGCTTATATCTGAACGTATGGACTCCTGCTAAAAAGACTGATGAGAAGCTGCCTGTACTTGTATGGTACTTTGGCGGAGGCCTTCAGTGGGGTTATCCTTCAGAGATGGAGTTTGATGGTGAGAGACTGGCAAGAAGAGGCATTATTGTTGTTACGGTGAATTACCGTCTCAACGTATTTGGATTCCTTTCTCACCCGGAGATTACAAAGGAAAATCCTGACAAGCCCACTAATTTTGGCTATCTTGACCAGCAGCTGGCAACCAGATGGGTTAAAGAAAATATTGAAGCTTTCGGTGGTGACCCTGAGAACATCACAATTGCAGGACAGTCCGCAGGTGGTGGCTCAGTTATGGCACAACTGACAAATCCGGTTAACCAGGGACTTTTCCAGAGAGCAATAGTAATGAGCGGTGTTATCGGAAGCCCTTACCTTGAGGCAGGCTTCCCTAATCCTCCATCACTCGCAGATGCAGAAAAATATGGCGAGGAGTATTTTGCTTTACTGGGAGTAAAAAATCTTGAGGAAGCCAGAAAACTCAGTCAGGATGTGATTTTAAGCAAATACAATGAATTTGTTCGCAATCACGGACGCCTGTTCGGAACAAGAGACGATAAGTTCATTTTTGGTGATGCAGCACATCAGGCTCACATCGGAAAAATTATTGACGTGCCCATTATGGCAGGAAATACAGAGGACGAGTTCCTTAACGCTATTAAGGCTGACAATGAGGCGGAACTGGGCGTAAAAGCCAGCGAACTTTTTGGCGAGGCTGCGGTTAAGTTCCTGGAATTCCCTGAAGCACATGAGCAGCTTAACGGCAGATTCGCAACGGTAAGCGGCATTGAACTTTCTGTTAAGGCTATATTCGAACAGAGAAAGAAACAGGGCTCAAAGAACAATTTTTACTATTATCGCTTCAACCCTGATATTCCGGGAGAAGATAACCCTGGAACATTCCACTCATGCGACCTTTGGTTCTTCTTTGAAACATTGGCAAAATGCTCCAGACCATATGTGGGAAGACATTATGACCTTGCACGTCAGATGGCAAATTATTGGGCTAATTACATAAAATGCGGTAATCCTAACGGAAACGATGCAGACGGTACAGCAATGACAGAATGGATTCCTTATACTGAGGACAAGTGCATCGAGATGGAGTTTACCGGAAATGGTCCTGTAAGCAAGAAAGAAGAACATCACGAATACAAAAAGTTCCTTAAGGAGCAAATTAAGAGACAAAAGACAGAGTAAAGCAAAGAGCCGGGTGACCGGCTCTTTTTGTTGAAATATATAAATTATAAAAAAAGTATAAAATTGGGACTTGCATATCTTGAATTCGCATATATAATAATATAGGTATATAGACCTAATGTATGGGAACATTAGAATTTTATGGGGTTTGCAATGGTGCATAATGACGGCACAAAAAAGAATAAAAAGAGTCTGGTAAAACGTTTGGTTCGAAAGTACTACAAGGAAGAACTGAAGGAACAGATCAACAAGTATCGCAACGCTATTCTGGCTGATTGCGAATATTTTTATGTGGCTGACATTACTGCAGACGTTGTAATTAAATCGCCGGATTTTAAAGATGATAAGACCGGTATGAAGGATTTGAATCTCCAATTCCCTATGGGCTTTAATACTTATATTCAGGCATGGAAATCAACGCTTCAGCCTATTTACAAGGAAACTCATGCTTTCAGAGCACAGACTCGTGAGGAGCTGTTGGGTGCCTTTACAGCCGGTGAGCGAAATATCCAGATGGATTATAAGCTTAAGGATAAAGATATCTACTTCAGAAAAACAACATTGCTTTATGAGAGAGGCCGTGACGGACATCTTATGGCTACCGTTGTGATTCATGACATTACAAATGAAAGAGCGGATGAAGAAAGCCACAGGCTGCTTCTTGAAGCTCTCCAGAACGTGTGTTCCTCGATTTTTGAAGGCAATCTTGTAGACAACTTCGCTCAGAAATTTAAGAGCTCGGGATCTACCGGCAACCATGTGCCCAATGCAGGCAGATGGGATGACCTTATTGAAATATGGGCAGGAAAAACGCTTACAGAGGATGTTTATAACAAAAACAAAGATTTTTGGGACAGAACATCGCTGAGAGCCCGCCTCAGAACTACCAATATTCTTACAAGAGATATTCAGACTATCACCGGATGGATTCAGGTAAGCATTATTGTTACCACAAGGGACAGCATGGGGCAGGCAGTAAAGGTTCTCTGGCTTACCCGTTCCATAGATGAACAGAAGAAGGCTGAGATTCTTGCCACCGAAAGACTGAAGGAAGCGACGAAGAATGCTGACCATGATGAACTGACAGGTCTTTACAACCGCCATGGCTTTAACAAGCGTCTCGGAAGAATTGTGACTGATCCAAGGAGACATATCTGCTCAGTCATAATGATGGATATTGATGATTTCAAGAGCGTCAACGACACCTACGGACATGATGCAGGCGATGAGGTTATGAAACGCATTGCCAGAACACTTAAAAATATTATCCGTAAGGATGACCTTTATTGCCGCTGGGGTGGAGAGGAATTTAACGCTTTCATCTACTCAGGAGGCGATGCGGAGGTTATTGCAGAACGCATAAGAAAAGCGGTTGAAGATATGGCCGTAGTTTATGAAGGTAAGGTAATAAGAGTTACATTAAGTATAGGCGTATGCATGGTTTCTGATATGAAGAAGATAACCATGAATGAGATTATTAATACCGCCGACAGATGTCTTTACATCTCAAAAAGAAGCGGAAAGAATACTGTTACTGTTGAAAGAATATAAACAAAAGAAGCTCCACAGCATTTGCTGTGGAGCTGTTTTGTTTTAGCTGGCATCTTCCTTTTGTGCATTGTAAAGCTTGTAATAATAGCCTTTCTTTGCAAGGAGTTCCTCGTGAGAGCCGCATTCCATAATACCGTCGTTATCGATGTACATAATCTTGTCACAGTTTTTAATTGTGGAAAGACGATGGGCGATAATAAAGCTTGTTCTGCCCTTAAGCATATTGTTAAGACCCTCCTGAAGTGCACGCTCGGTCTGAACGTCGATGGAAGAGGTTGCTTCATCAAGAACAAGAATGGCAGGATTTGAAACAAGTGTTCTTGCGAAGGAAACGAGCTGTTTCTGGCCCTGTGAAAGGATTCCGCCGCGTTCCTTAACTTCTGTTGCATAGCCGTCAGGCATGCGGGAGATGAATGGATCGGCACATACAACCTTACTTGCTGCAACTATTTCTTCAGTGGTTGCATCCAACTTACCGTAACGGATGTTATCCTCAATAGTACCGGAGAAAATAAAGCTGTCCTGAAGCATAATTCCCATCTGGGAGCGAAGAGAATTAAGAGTTACACCGGAAATATCCACACCATCAATAAGTACTCGTCCGCTGTTTATATCGTAGAAGCGGGAGATAAGGTTGACGATTGTACTCTTTCCCGCACCGGTGGGACCAACCAAGGCAATGCTTTCTCCGGGCTTAACGGAGAAGGAAACATCATGAAGAACTGTCTGGCCTTCTTCATAGCCGAAAGTAACATGATCAAATACAACTTCACCCTTAATAGGAGGCATTTCGGTTGCATTTTCTTTATCATCTACGGTAACGGGCTCGTCCAGTGTCTCGAATATTCTTTCAAGGTAAGAAATATTATTCAGGAAGTTGTTGAAAATATTTCCAAGAGACATAATAGGCTGCCAGAAACGAGCAGCATAGGAGGACATGGCGATAATCGTACCGGCAGTATAATTACCGTTTACAAAGATTATGAGTCCTGCAATGTAGATTGCTGCACGAATCCAGATGGATATGTTGTCGATGCCGGGCCACAGAAGGTTTGAATAACTTACGGCCTTCATCCACGTTTTACGACAACGGTTGGAAAGCTCTGAAAATACTTCTGCGTTTTCATCCTCACGGGTGAAAATCTGAGTAACTCTTGCACCTACGATGTTTTCCTGCAGGTAGGCGTTAAGGTTTGAGTTTTTGTTGGATACCTGCTGCCATGCACGACGTTGTCTGTTTTTGATAAACAGCATGAACGCTGCAAGAATCGGCACACCAAGCAATACTACGAAGGAAAGCTTAACATCAACCAGGAACATGAAAATAACGATGAAAATCAGGTTGAAGGTTTCCAGTATGAGATTTATAAGGCTGTTGGAAAGCATGTCGGAAACGGAGTTAACATAGTTTACGACACGAACGAGAATCTTTCCATGAGGGCGATTATCGTAGTAGTTAAAGGACAACTTCTGCAAGTGGCCGAAAAGATCTTTTCTTATGTCGAAAATGATATTCTGACCTACTTTTGTCATGATTTTGGAACGGGCAGTGTTAAATAGTACAGTAACAACGTAGCTCAAAACGAGGAGAACTGCCAGAATGTACAAGTACTGCTTGTTCTTATCGGGAATAGCTACATCAAGGGCTTCCTTGGAAATGATGGGAGTGAACAGTCCGGCAACGGCACCAAAGGCACTGAGAGTCAGGGCGAAGGCCATCTTTCCGGCATATTTTTTAACATAAATCCATGAGCGTAACAGATGTTTCACATTAAATGGGGTCTCAAGGATTTCATCTTCACGATATGTATTTCTTGCCATGATTTATACCTCCTCTCCCATCTGAAGTGCAACAATTGAATAGTAGTAGCCTTTCTTCGCGATAAGTTCTTCGTGGGAACCCATCTCTGTTATACGGCCATTCTGAAGGACAAGAATCTTATCTGCATTCTTTGTTGTGGAAATACGCTGAGCGATAATGATTTTTGTGCAAGGGAAGTCAAGGTTTTTGAGACTTTCCTGAATCTGCTTTTCGGTCTCCATATCAACTGCGGAAGTAGTATCGTCCAGAATAAGGATGGAGGGGCGGATGGCAAGAGCTCTTGCCAGGGAAATACGCTGTTTCTGACCACCGGAAAGACCTACACCACGCTCTCCGACAATTGTTTCATAGCCTTCCGGCATCTTTGCGATAAAGTCGGAAGCGGCGGCGTAGCGGGCAAACTTTTCAACCTCCTGTTTGGGAAGATGCTCATCGCCGTAGGCAATATTTCCATCGATAGTATCTGAATACAGAAGAACATCCTGAGTTGCCAGACCAATATTCTTTCTTAATTGCTGAAGCTTAAGTTTTCTTACGTCTACGCCATCAACAAGAACCTGACCGCCGGTAACCTCGTAAAAGCGGGGGATAAGGTGAATAAGGGAAGTCTTGCCGCAACCTGTCTCGCCCATGATGGCAACCGTCTCTCCGGGCTCTGCGGTAAAGGTAATATTATTAAGAACGGGAAGCTTGGAACCCTCATAGCTGAAGCTTACATCCTTAAATTCAACCTTACCGGCAAAACGCTCGGGCTTATCAAGGGCGTCATCTGCGTCCTTGATTTTTGCTTCGGAATAGTAGATTTCCATTACCTTTGCGGAAGCAGCCTTGAAACGTTGGAACTCGTTGATAACGCCGCCAAGGTTTCTCATGGGGTTGGCAATAGCCCATACAAGACCCGAGAATGCGGCATATTCACCTACAGTAAGGGAACCATCAATCATAAAAAGGCCACCTACTACGAGGAGGACTACGGGCATAAGAGAAGCAAAGGTTTCAATGTAAGGGTAGAACTTAAGCCATGTAAGGGCAGTTTCCTTATTCATTTCATTGAACTCTTTGTTTGCCTCATTGAACTTTTCGATTTCGTATGGTTCACGGGCAAAGGCCTTAACTACACGGTTTCCGGAAATATTTTCCTGAGCTGCTGTGTTAAGTCCGGAAAGCTTTTCACGAAGGATACGATGCTTCTGTCCTACATTGTTCTTGAAAAGAATGATGACAATAAGAATAAAGGGAGCCAGAACAAGGATAGTGAGTGCGAGACGCCAGTCCATAATAAAGAAGTACACCATGGTGGCGGTAAAAAGGGATATGGACTCTATAATTGTCTTAATAACCCAGGCAAGCATATGACGAACGGCATCCAGGTCACCGGTAAGTCTTGTCATAAGGTCACCGGTTCTGTATGTGTTATAGAAATTCATATCCTGACGCTGTACCTTGTTGTAAAGGAAGTTCCTCATTTTGTACAGGAACCACTGGGATACACTTTCAAAGGTCATGCCTGTTCCATATACTATTGCTGTACGGATCAAGGTGAGTCCTACCATTGCAAGAATGTAGGTGTAAAACAACTGACGATTGTTCTTCAGGTTTTCGGCTGCGTTTTCGCCGGAAATGAAGGTGTCGATAAGGCGAGATACTACAAAAGGAGCAGTAAGCTGAAGAATATTGTAGCTGATGGCACCGATAATACCAATGAGATATAAGGTGCGACGCCCTTTCAAGTTCTCCCAAATCCATTTTCTTCTTGACATCTGCATAATTCTCTCTCCAAAAAAAATAGTGATAATTTTGCATAATTTTACAGAAAGACTACTTTTTTAGCTTGTTATATGCTATAACTTATGTGGCTAAAAGTTGTAAATATCTATTCTATGAGGTTAGAGACATGTTTGACTTATTTGAACAAAGTGACTCACTTAACAGACCTATTGAGTGCTTTGAATTTCATTATCATCAGGATTATTTTCCGATTAAAACCCATTGGCATTACTATATGGAGATTCTGTATATCATTGAGGGTTCTGCGGTGGTTACCTCTGAGGAGGAGCGCTATGAGCTGACGAGTGGGGAGATGATTCTTATTCCACCGAAGAAGCTCCATGCCATACTCTCGGATAATCCGGGGGCGCTGGTAATGATTGGTCTGAAGTTCGATATCGGTAAACTTCAGATGACACCGAGATATGCACCAAAACTTAAGAGTATCTTCAGAAGTGCCGAAAGCAAAAAAATGCGTACCCATTTTACTAAGGAAGAAGCGGAAAAGATGTTCTGTCCCTTCCTTTTCAGAGAATGCCTGAACGAAATCAGAAATCAGGCTTATGGTTATGATCTGTTTCTACGTGTCAATATTTGCAAGCTGCTGATGAAGGTGCTTCGTTTATGGCAGACAGAGGGCTTCCAGATTGATGCGGATACTTTTGCATTGGATGAACGTTACACTGTAGACAGTATTACTGAATATATTGACGCTCATATTAATGAGAACCTTAAGGTGGCCGAACTGGCGAGGGAGTGCGGAATGAGTTACTCTTATTTTGCCAAGAGTTTCCTGAAAATGTACGGAAAGTCCTGTAAGGAATACATTGAATATATCAGAATTCTTAAGGTGGAGGATTACCTTCTGTTTACTGACTTCGATCTTACATACATAAGCCAGGAAACAGGATTTTCGGATTGCAGCCATCTGATTAAGAGCTTTAAGGGCTTTAAGGGAGAAACTCCGGCACAATATAGAAGGAACAGAGTTGAAAAGGGGATATAAGTGGTCAGTATTATTAAAAAAGCAATCAAGGCAATAGCGCTATCAACATTGATATCAGGCGTATTCTGGCATTTCGGAAGCGAGAATACCGTGATGGCGGATGATTCAAGAAGAGTGTATTCCTATCATGAGAGCATAGGAGAGAAAAATACAACCCTTCTCGTACCCGTTGAGCCGGGATGTAATTATGAGGTTACGGTAACTTTCACAGGAAGAGCCGAAGATGAGGGCAAGGAAAAGGTACGCCCTGTTCGAATCTATTATGAGGATGTTGACGGAGACCAGTGCTATGCCAATATTCAGCCGGCATATGAGGCACAGGGAGTGGATGACAGAAGTGCACTTCTTTATGAAACCTGCAAGGTGGGCGTAACTGAAACACGAACATTTACAGTGGCAGCAATTGATGACAGTATGCAGCTGATATTTGTGGGAGATGCTGAACTTCTGGACGTGGTTGTGGTTCAGGAAGAGAAGAAGGAACCCGGCGAAAAGAGAACGATTTTTGTAATTGGTGATTCTCTTGTTCAGACCTACAATTCCAAAAGCTATCCTATGACAGGCTGGGGACAGAGACTGAACGAATTCTTTACAGAGGATATCATTGTCAGCAATCATGCTCTCGGCGGCAGAAGTACAATGAATTTTATTAAGCAGGGACGTCTCAATGCGGTGCTTACACAGGTCAGACCCGGAGACTATGTGTTTGTTACTTTTGGACACAATGATGCGGGTTCGGTGGCAGGACGAGGCTGTACAGTGGAAAAATACCAGAAATATCTGGAAGACTGGTATATAGAGGGCGTGCGTCAGCGTGGCGGCATCCCGGTAATGGTGACACTTGGTAACCAGAACATATTTGCGGCGAAGGATGGCAAAATCATGCAAAGCTTCCCGGCTTACGTAGAAGCAATGAAAAAAGCCGCAGAAAACAAGGATTGTCAGCTCATTGACCTGAACCAGAAATCAAGAGACCGTTTTCAGACTATACATGACGAGCTTGGAACAATTGCTATGACGGATCTTGTCTTTCATGGCTTCAGACCCGGAATATATGAAACGAACATAAACGGTTCAGCGGATTCCACCCATTTCCAGACATATGGTGCATGGGTGCTCGCATCCTTAGTGGCAGAAGGTGTTAAGGAAAACAATCTGGAGGGACTGGCACAATACTATGTTCCGCCTACGGTTTATTCGACTAAGCCTGAGGCAGTAAAGAAACTTAAAATAAACAAAAAAGATTTTGATGAGAACTATACACATATGGACTGGACAGCTTCCGAAAATGCTGAGTACTATGTGATTGAGCGTGCCGTACTTAGCAATGACGGAACGATTTCTCCCTATGAATTATTCGGGTATTCTCCTGTGAATATGTTTGCGGATAACAGCAGGGAAGCCGATGCCTCATACTGTTACCGCGTTTTTGCCGTTAATAATGCCGGAAGATCGGAAGAATCGGAATGGGTAAGTGTGGGAGATAATGCTGTTAAAATCGAGGAAGCATTAAGACCTTCACCCACACCGGAACCTACGATAAAGGTTGAAGATAAACAGGAAACGGACTCGGTTGTTGTTGATGATATTGCCGTGGACGGCAGTCAGACAAAAAACAGGGCTCAGGTGGCCATATTTGTTGCTTTGTTTGCAGGTGCATATTTTTTCACAGACTATTTAAGAAAGAAGAACAGGAAAATTAAATAGTTTTATAAATTTGTAATACTTTTGTTGGACTTTTATGCTATAATGCTCATACAAGGAGGTATGCCCATGAGCAGAGTATCATATTACAATAATCTGTATAATGCTTTAAGCCGCATGTATGGCAGCGGTTCAGGCACAGGTTCGGTAAAATCAAATAAAAACACCGGCAATCTTGCAGGACTTCAGGACATAGCATCCGAGTACAATTCAGTCCGTTCAGGAAGCTATAAGAAACTTGTAAAGTCCTATTACAAGAACAATGCAGGTAAGGAAGACAGCCAGGCAGGTACATTTTTTGACGAAATGAACAGACTTCGTACCGTATCGGGCAATGCTTCTTCTCTTAAAGGATCGCTTTCATCTTTGAAGAGAGCGGATTTTACAGGAGATAAGGAAGGAAGCCTTCAGAAGGTAAAGGAATTTGTTGATAATTACAATTCAGTAATTGATAATTCAGTTAAGGTTGACAGAAAGGGCGTCCTCAGGGATACACTTTCCATGGTAAATACAACAAAGCACAGTTCAGGCTTACTTAGTGAGGTTGGTATTACAGTAGGTACCGACAACAAGCTTACTCTGGATGAGGACAAGTGGAACAATGCACATGCTTCTACAAAGAAGACACTTTTCGGTTCATCAGGCTACGGTTCTCAGGTAATGTACAAAGCTTCTCAGGTGGCTTCCGGTGCAGCTGCAGGTACAGGCCTTTCCACAAAGGCTATCGGATATACAAATACAGGCAGTACAATTAAACAGCCTACAACCCAGAGTTTCCTGGATATGCTGTTCTGATATAGGTTTTTAAGGGTGCGGATTAAATCTGTACCCTTATATTTTTCTGCCCCCACGCATAAGCGTGAGGGAGCCCGGCGGCTTTGAGCGATTGGGGAAACTGCGACAGCAGTTTCTGCCATATTATTGTAGAAGAGGGGATTTTTATGACACAATGCGATACTTGTGCATACCTTATGTATGACGAGGAATTTGATGAATATTATTGCACCGTAGATATGGATGAGGACGATGCGAGTCGTGAATTTCAGGATAGTAAGAGGAGCAGTTGTCCTTACTACAGAAATGGCGATGAATATGCTGTTGTTAAGCACCAGATGTAAAAAATACAATAAATTGAGCGATTTTTTACTTTGATTTTCAGGGTATTTATGGTATTATGAGAAAGGCTTCGAAAACGTTTTCGTAAGCATTGACATGAAACTTTTATACCAGGAGGTATTTTATGCAGTACGGTTACTTTGACGAGAAAGCGAGAGAATATGTAATTACTCGCCCTGACACACCCGCACCTTGGGCCAACTACCTTGGAAGCCCTGCATACGGCGCTATTATTTCCAATAATGCCGGCGGTTACTCTTTCGAAAAGAGTGGTGCGAACGGAAGAATTATCCGTTATGTTTTCAACCAGTTTGATCAGCCCGGTCGTTACATTTATCTTCGTGATAATGATACAAAGGATTTTTGGTCTGCAAGCTGGCAGCCTGTAGGTAAGGACCTTGAGACATACAAGAGTGAGTGTCACCATGGTACAGGCTATACCGATATTCGTGCAGAGTATGACGGTATTACATCCTCAGCTCTTTACTACGTTCCTGAAGGAAAGACATACGAAGTATGGCGCCTTAACGTAAAGAACACAAGCAGCGAGAAGAAGAATATATCCGTTTTTGGTTACTGTGAGTTCACAAATGACTGCAACTATGAGCAGGATCAGGTAAACCTTCAGTATACACAGTTCATTACAAGAACATACTTTAAGACAAACAAGATTATTCAGACAATCAATGAAAACGTTTCAGGTGGTTCCATTAATGGTGACTCCATGAAGACACGTTTCTTCTCACTTGTAGGCAGCCCTATTGCTTCCTATTGTGGTGATAAGGAGAGCTTCCTCGGCAGATATCATGGCTACGGAAACCCTGTTGCGGTAATTGATGGTAAGTGCTCAAATGTCCTCAACTATAACTCAAACGGTTGTGGTGCACTTTCTACAGATATCACACTTGCTCCCGGCGAAGAGAAGGATATTGCGTTCATTCTCGGTATGAAGCTTGAGCCTGTTGCAGATGAAATCATTTCCTGCTATGGTGATGTAAAGGCAACAGTCGATAAGGAAGTAAACGAAATCATTACTCGCTGGCATGCAGAACTTAATCATCTTATTGTTAAGACTCCTTCCGACAGCTTTAACCAGATGGTTAACACATGGAATGCATATCAGTGCTTCATGACCTTCACATGGTCAAGAGCTGCATCCTTCACATACTGTGGACAGAGAAACGGTTACGGATACCGTGATACAGTACAGGATATTCAGGGTGTTATCCACCTTGATCCGGAGATGGCAAGACAGCAGATTACATTTATGCTTTCTGCACAGGTTGATAACGGTGGCGGTCTTCCTCTTGTTAAGTACTCACACAATCCCGGTCACGAAGATACTCCCGATGATGCAAGCTATGTTAAGGAAACAGGCCATCCTGCATACAGAGCAGATGATGCACTCTGGCTTTTCCCTACAGTATTCAAATACATTGCAGAGTCCGGTAATGTAGCATACGTTGACGAGGTAATTCCTTACGCAAATAAGGATGAGGGCACTGTATACGATCATCTTAAGAGAGCAATCAACTTCTCCATGGAGAGACTTGGTGCTCATGGCCTTCCTGCAGGCCTTCACGCTGACTGGAATGACTGCTTAAGACTTGGTAAGAAGGGTGAAAGTTCCTTCGTTGCTATGCAGCTTTACTATGCGTTTACTATTATTCGTAAGTTCGCAGAGTACAAGAACGATACAGATTACATTGCATATATTGATAAGACTCAGAAGGAAGTCGGCGATAAGATTCAGGGCTTCTGGTGGGAGGATGACAGATTCCTTCGTGGATTTAAGGAGGATGGTACTGTTATCGGTTCCAAGAAGGATCCTGAAGCTAACATGTGGCTTAATCCTCAGTCATGGTCAGTTATTTCCGGCCTTGCTACAAAGGATCAGGCTGAAAAGGCACTTGACTCCGTATATCGTGAATTGAATACAAAGTACGGTGCAAGAGTTATGGCTCCTTCTTATAAAGAGCATGCTTTTGACGGTGCACTTGCACTTCTTTTCAATGGTTCCACAAAGGAAAACGGCGGTATCTTCTCACAGCCTCAGGGTTGGATTATTCTTGCCGAAGCACTTATGGGACATGGTAATCGTGCATTCGAGTACTTTACAGAGAGCTCACCTGCTTCCATGAATGATAAGGCTGAAATCAGAAAGCTGGAGCCTTACTGCCATGGCCAGTTCACTGAGTCAGTTGACTCACCTTTCGAAGGTCGTTCTCATGTACATTGGCTTACAGGTACTGCTTCAACAGTTATGGTTGGTATGGTTGAGGGTATCCTCGGCCTTCGCCCTGACTTTAACGGCCTTAAGCTTTCTCCTTCAATCCCTTCAGACTGGAAGGAATTCACAATGGAGAAGGATTTCAGAGGTAAACACCTTTCCATTAAGGTTAACAATTCCAACGGTGCAGAATCCGGTGTAAAGAAGCTTACTGTAAACGGTAAGGTAATGGAGGGTTGCTACATTCCTGCCGCTGAACTTAAGGATCAGAACGAAATCGTTGTTGAGATGTAATAATTGAAAACAAAACAAAGGTCTTACCCGGCTGAATAGTCAGGTAAGACCTTTGTTATGAAAAACTTTGATTCAAGTTTCAGAAAAGTAAAGAAACTTGACAAATTATCGAATGAGTGGTAATTTATCCAACAGTTTGAAGAAAGAGCACATTTGTGTGTACGGTGAGGAAATGATTAACAGATAGTATTTTTAGGTGAAACAGATGAGTTTTTTGCAGAGGCAATCTTATTTGTGTACGCTTAAATCTGACTATCGCATTCTACATTTCTTTTTTTAGTTCTTAAGGAATTATTTTGTGTGTAAGTCTGTATTTGCGTATGCAGGTACAGACTTTTTGCTTATATCGGAAATGGAGTGATGTGAATGTTACAAATAAACGGATTAAGATTAACGCACAAAAAAGACCTTAGAGTGATTTTGGAAAAGTTTGTTCTTGTACTGAATTATGGTGACAAGGCTGCTATAATCGGAGAGGAAGGAAACGGCAAATCAACACTTATGAAGTGGCTGTTTGCTCCTGAAATGGTAGAGGAATATATTGAGGCAGAAGGTGAGAGAATGTTAGGGAACGAACGTCTTGGCTATTTGCCTCAGGAACTGACAGAGGACGTAAAAGAAAAAAGTCTGTACGAATTCTTTTCTGAAGTGGACTGCTTTTGGAATCAGACACCGAAGGACCTTGGCGAATATGCAAAAAAATTTGGCGTGCCGGTGGACTTTTTTTACAGCGAGCAAAAGCTGGCAACACTTTCCGGCGGAGAAAAGGTTAAGGCACAACTTATGAAAGTGCTGATGCAGGAACCTACAGTTCTCCTTCTGGACGAGCCCTCAAACGATATTGATATGGACTGCCTTGAACTTTTGGAAAGAATAATAAATGAATGGCAATACATCGTTCTATATATTTCTCATGATGAAACTTTGATTGAGAATACGGCCAATATGATTGTTCATATTGAGCAGATACAGAGAAAAACAAAAAGCAAGTATACCGTTGCCAAAATGGGATACAGGAGATACGTTGAGGAGAGACTTAACGCTTTTGAAAAGCAGGAACAGCAGGCTCTTAACGATAGGAGAGAAAAGCAGATACGAGACGAAAAATACAGACGTGTTTATGAGAGCGTAAGCCATGCGTTATCAGAGTGCTCCAGACAAAGCCCGGCGGTCGCGAAAAATCTGAAGGACAAAATGCATACTGTAAAGGCTATGGGAAAACGTTTTGAAAGAGAAGACGAGAAAATGACCCAGATGCCTGAGCAAGAGACCGCAATATTTTTCAAGCTTGGTGACGAAAACTCAAAAGTTCCTGCAGGAAAAACCATAATTGACTATAGCCTGAGTTATCTTTATACACCTGATGAAACCCGAGTATTATCAAAAGACATTAGTTTAAGAATCAGAGGGGCGGAAAAAATATGCATAGTGGGGGCAAATGGTGCGGGAAAGACCACACTACTTAAAAAGATAGCAGAGGAACTGCTGAACAGAAAGGACATTCAGGCAGAATATATGCCTCAGAACTATGAGGATTGTCTGGATTTAAGCACGACTCCTGTGGACTTTCTGGATCAGACAGGAGAAAAGGCGGAAAGAACAAAAATAAGAACGTATCTTGGGTCACTGAAATATACAGCAGATGAAATGGATCATCCTATAAGCGAACTTTCAGGAGGACAGAAGGCAAAGGTACTTTTGCTGAAAATGAGCATGTCCGGTGCAAATGTGCTGATTTTGGACGAACCTACAAGAAACTTTTCACCACTGTCAGGGCCTGTTATAAGAAAAATGATAAAGGAATTTCCGGGAGCTGTAATCAGCATTTCCCATGACAGAAAGTATATAAACGAAGTTTGTGACAAAGTCTTTGAGCTGACTTCGGACGGACTTAAAACAGGAGGAACTATATGAAAGTTATTGAAACAAAAGGGATTCTGTACATAGAGCTGCTTGCAGAAAACAGCCAATGGTATTGCGGAACAGACTATGCCAATGGTGACCTCTATGAAGCGGAAGAAGTATATAGAGAGGGAGGAAAAATTAAGCCGAATCGCGTAGTGTTTATTCACCACCCTGATGGGGAGGTTGTTGAACCCATTATGCTAAAGGAGAATCAGTACTTGGGGAGACCAATTCAGATAGAAGGAATAATTTATATGCTCCTCGTGGATTTTGAACAGCAGTTTATAAGGATTATTGATTGCGGCACAAGCTTCGAACGTCAGTCTACTGTAACGGAATTGCCGCTTTCTGAAGTGAAGGATTGCTATAATCTTTTGCTTAAGGGCACTCCGCTTATGCTTACAAGAAACGGCGGCGATAACTGCTTTGAAATTATATGGCCCCGGAAACTGTCTATTAAAATCGGAGACACAGAGGCGTTCCTTTATAAAAGGGGTGACAGATTGATTTTTTCCAGGTGGCTGGAAGACCCTGATTACAGGGAAGAGGTTGTTGCGAGAGATTCTGCGGGAAATGTTCTTGAGGTTATTTCGGGAAGTATTTTCATTACCCCTGCGGGAGAAGAGTGGATTTTGCAGTAGAATAATTACTATTGCTAATAAGAAAGATAAAAATATACAGTTTGCGTTTTTGAACTTCAGATGCTACTCTTTAGAGGTAATTAATAGTAGATAACCAACTATCAGGAGGATGACATGCAGACTATTTCACTGTTTGATGATCTTAAGAGCACTTCATATCCCGGACGTGGCATCGTTATCGGACGTTCCGCTTGCGGAAAATACGCAGTAACAGCCTACTTCATTATGGGCCGCAGCGAAAACTCCAGAAACAGAGTATTCGTTGAGGATGGCGAAGGAATTCGCACACAGGCGTTCGACCCTTCCAAAATGCAGGATCCCAGCCTTATTATCTATGCACCCGTTCGTGTTCTCGGAAATAAGACTATAGTTACCAATGGCGATCAGACAGATACAATCTATGATGGTATGGATAAGCAGCTTACTTTTGAGCAGTCCTTAAGATGCCGCGAATTTGAGCCTGATGCTCCCAACTATACACCAAGAATTTCCGGTGTTATGCATGTTGAAAACAACACTTATAACTTTGCTCTTTCTATCCTTAAGAGTAATGATGGAGATCCTTCTTCCTGTAATCGTTATACATATGCGTACAACAATCCTAAGGCAGGTGAAGGCCGTTTTATCCATACATACATGGGTGACGGAAATCCCCTTCCTTCATTTGAAGGTGAGCCTACAAAGGTTGCACTTTCAGGCGATATTGATGAGTTTACAAACAATGTCTGGAATGCACTTAATGAGGACAATAAGGTATCATTATTTGTAAGATACATTGACATTGAGACAGGCAAATACGAATCAAGAATTGTAAATAAGAATAACTAAGGAGAACATTATGAAAGAAATGGAACTTAAGTATGGTTGCAACCCCAACCAGAAGCCTTCTAAGGTGTATTCAAACGATGGAGAACTTCCAATTAAGGTACTTTGCGGCAAGCCCGGCTATATCAACCTTCTTGATGCATTCAACGGCTGGCAGCTTGTAAGCGAACTTAAGAGAGCAACCGGCCTTCCTGCTGCAACATCCTTCAAGCATGTTTCTCCTGCAGGTGCTGCTGTTGGTCTTCCCTTAAACGAAGTAGAAAAGCAGATTTACTGGGTACAGGAATACGAGAAACTTTCTCCCCTTGCATCAGCCTACGCAAGAGCACGTGGTGCAGACAGAATGTCTTCCTTCGGCGATTTTATTTCTCTTTCCGACGTATGTGACGTAGATACTGCTATGCTTGTTAAGCGTGAAGTTTCTGATGGTATCATTGCTCCCGGCTATGAACCTGAAGCACTTGAAATCCTTAAGACAAAGAAGAAGGGCAACTACGCCATCATTGAAATAGATCCTTCCTATAAGCCTGCTCCCATTGAGCACAAAGAAGTTTTCGGTATTACATTTGAGCAGGGCAGAAACGAGCTTGTTATTGACAACAATATGCTTACAAACATTGTTACAAATAATAAGGAACTTCCTGAATCTGCTAAAATCGACCTTGTAATTGCACTTATCACACTTAAGTATACACAGTCCAACTCCGTATGCTACGCTAAGGGCGGTCAGGCAATCGGAATCGGTGCAGGTCAGCAGTCAAGAATTCACTGCACAAGACTTGCAGGCAGCAAGGCAGATAACTGGTATCTCCGTCAGTCACCTCAGGTACTTGGCCTTAAGTTTAAGGAGGGCATCGGCCGTCCTGACAGAGACAACGCTATTGACCTCTACATTGGTGAGGACTATATGGACGTCCTTGCAGAAGGAAAATGGCAGAACATTTTTGAAGAGAAGCCTGCAGTATTTACAACAGAAGAGAAGAAAGCATGGCTTGCAGGTAACACAGATGTTGCCCTTGGCTCCGACGCATTCTTCCCCTTCAGCGATAATGTAGAGCGTGCGTACCGCTCAGGCGTTCGCTATATTGCTGAGCCCGGCGGATCCGTTCGTGATGACCTCGTTATTGAGGCCTGCAACGACCACAATATTACAATGTGCTTCACAGGCATCAGACTTTTCCATCACTAATACAATTCACAAACACGCCGAGAGACAAATACTTGCCTCTCGGTTTTTTTGTGTATAAAAAGAACAGTTGCGAGGTAAAAATACCGCAAAACAAGCTTGCGACCTCGGGACGAGGTCGCAGACAGCAACC
>JAKSRZ010000050.1 GCA_024403375.1 Lachnospiraceae bacterium | reverse complement strand
GCTATTCGCTCAAAAAACAGACTGCACCGTCATTTCCAATGCAGTCTGTAATAATCATTCATATTCAGAAAGACTAATTGCTTTCCTTATATTTTCGCTCTTAAATCCCTTGCGATAAAGCTTTGCCGCCAGCTTGTTTTTTTCCTGATAATCGAGTTCCGAAAGCTTATCCTTGGTCATTCCGATTTTATTTAAGAATTTTTGAATAACAAGTATCTCGTTATCATTGACCGTTTCTGCAGAAGTCCCTTCCTCTTCAAAGTCATTCTGATTGTAAAAGACTTCTATTGCTTTTTCAGCCTCTTCTTCGGATATTCCTCTTCTCTTCAGTACCTGTCTCAGTTCCATCACGCTTTTGGAATTTCTGAAGCTTCTGACAATCTGTTCAGCAACGCGGCTGTCATTCAGATAGGAATACTTATTAAGGAAGTCAATAACAGCATCTATAAGTACCTGATTATATCCGTCCTCCTCCAGTTTCTCCGTTAATTCCTTTACTGAACGATCCCTGGTCATAAGAAGATTCATTGCCCTTCTTTTTCCGTAGTTCAGCATATCCTTAAACAGTCTTTCATAATCTTCGTCTGACAGCTCAGTGAACTCAACATCCACCATTCCTTTGTAAACAACGAGGAATGAACTGTCTTCAAAAAGAATCTTAAGTTTTTTCTTGGAGAATTCAGTTATAGACGAAATAATCATTCTGCTTTATGTCTTGGTGCAAAGCCAAATCTTTCTCTTACAAGATCCTCAACCTCATCCAGAGCCTCGGGATTCTGTTCGAAGTATGCTTTGGCATTTTCACGGCCTTGTCCGATTTTCTCATCCTTATAAGAGAACCATGCACCGGACTTGACAACAATGTTTTCCTGTGTTGCAAGATCAAGAATATCTCCAACCTTGGAAATACCTTTACCGAACATAATGTCAAATTCAGCCTCTTTGAAGGGCGGAGCCACTTTATTCTTAACTACTTTAATACGTGTTCTGTTACCGATAACATCGCCCTGAGACTTAATTGCCTCAATACGTCTTACGTCAAGGCGTACCGAGCAATAAAACTTAAGAGCCTGACCGCCTGTGGTTGTTTCGGGGTTACCAAACATAACACCGATTTTCTGACGAAGCTGGTTAATGAAAATAACTATACAATTGGATTTGCTGATAGCAGCTGTGAGTTTTCTCAGTGCCTGAGACATAAGTCTTGCCTGAACGCCCATGTGGCTGTCACCCATGTCGCCCTCAATTTCAGCCTTTGGTACAAGTGCTGCTACAGAGTCCACAATGATAATATCCACAGCCCCTGAGCGAACCATGGTTTCTGTAATTTCAAGAGCCTGTTCTCCGTTATCCGGCTGTGAAATATAGAGATTATCAATATCAACACCGATATTCTTTGCGTATACGGGATCCAGTGCATGCTCAGCGTCAATAAAGCCGGCAATACCGCCTGCCTTCTGAACTTCCGCAACCATGTGAAGTGCAACGGTTGTTTTACCTGAAGATTCAGGTCCGTAAATTTCTACAATACGTCCCTTGGGAACGCCGCCAACACCAAGTGCAATATCCAATGATAAAGAACCGGTGGGAACTGCTTCAACATTCATGTGGGAAGAAGAATCACCAAGCTTCATTACCGATCCTTTGCCGTATGCTTTTTCAATTTGAGCCAATGCGGCATCCAGTGCCTTTAATCTTTCATTATCTGCCATAAAAATCTCCTTAAAATCTTTATTTGTGATTCGGAAACTGAAATAAAGTTTATCAAAATCGAATAATCTTTACAAGGGAAAATGTTACTATGGGAACAAATTGACTCATTTTCTTTTTTCATAAAAAAATCCGATGTGATATTTTCTTTATACATCATAAAATGAGAAGAAAATGCCCCATCGGAATTAATTGTTTAATTTTGTTCAAAAAGTCCATCTACATAATCTGACGGATTGAATTTTTTCAAGGTGTCTATTTTTTCACCGACACCTATATATTTGACGGGCACTTCCAGTTCAGCCTGAATCGCAATTGCAATTCCGCCCTTTGCTGTTCCGTCAAGTTTTGTAATAACAACGCCTGTAACAGGAGCAACTTCATTGAATTCTCTTGCCTGAACAAGAGCATTCTGTCCTGTAGTACCATCAACAACTACGAAGGTTTCTCTTGCTGCTTCAGGAAATTCTCTGTCAATAACCTTATCGATCTTTTTCAGTTCCTCCATAAGGTTCTTCTTGTTCTGAAGACGTCCTGCAGTATCCACAATGAGTGTATCCGCATTACGTGCCTTGGCTGCGTTAATTCCATCAAATACAACGGCGGCGGGATCAGAGCCTTCTTTCTGAGCTATAATATCAACTCCGGCTCTCTCAGCCCAGGTTGTAAGCTGTTCTATGGCAGCAGCTCTGAAAGTATCTGCTGCCACTATAAGAACCTTCTTCCCTTGTTTTTTAAGGGTTGATGCCAGTTTGCCCACAGTAGTTGTTTTTCCTACGCCATTAACACCGATAAGCATAATGACCGTCTTTTTGTTTTCAAAGTCATAGGCATCTTCCGGAACCTTCATCTGTTCTTTGATTGATTCCTTTAAGAGCTCACGACAGCCTTCTGCATCCTTTATTTTGTTTTCTTTAACCTTCTTTTTAAGAGTTTCAATAATGTTTTCCGTTGTGTTAATGCCCACATCGGCCATTACCAGTGTCTCTTCAAGCTCCTCATAGAATTCGTCAGTTAATTCTTTGTGGCTTGTAAATAATTCTTTAAGCTTCGAAAAAAATCCCAAAATAAACTCCTTAATCAGTTGCTAAGACTGCTTTCAATAAGACTTACGGATACGAGGGCCGATACGCCCTTTTCCTGCATGGTGATACCGTAGAGAGCATCTGCACTTGCCATTGTTCCTCGTCTATGTGTAATAACGATAAACTGAGTATGATCGGTAAGCTTATGAAGATATTTTGCATATCTTCCGACATTTGAGTCATCAAGAGCAGCCTCAATTTCGTCAAGAAGACAGAATGGTGAAGGTTTAAGGTTCTGAATGGCAAAGAGCAATGCAATTGCGGTAAGTGCTCTTTCTCCACCGGAAAGCATCATCATATTCTGGAGTTTCTTTCCGGGCGGCTGTGCATTAATCTTAATGCCTGCAGTAAGGATGTCCTCATCTTCAGCCAGTTCCAAAGTACCTTGTCCACCACCGAACAGTTCTTTGAATACTACGTCGAATTCGTCCTTGATGAATGCAAACTTTTCTTCAAACTGCTTTCTCATTTCGTCTTCAAGGGTTCCGATTATGCCAAGAAGCTTCTCCTCGGCAGCGACTATATCTTTTTTCTGATTTGTATAAAGATTGGATCTTGCTGATACTTCCTTATACTGCTCAATTGCGTTTACGTTAACGTCGCCAAGTCCGCGAATTGAGGACTTAAGGTCGCTTACACCCTTTTTAACTGTGGAGTATGAGCCTAATGAATCGTCTTTGCTCTCCTTTGCGGAATCGACGGTAACTTCGTATTCATTCCACATGTAAGCACATTGTTCATCAATAAGTTCATCAATTCTGGTCAGCTGATTATCAAGTCTGAATGCTTCCTTATCAAGTGCGGAAAGCTTATCGGAAAGAGCTTCACGGGCAGAGAAGAATTCTTTGTGGCCTTTTGTCAGTTCTGCCTTCTTCTCTTCCTGTTCCTTAATGGTTTTATCAAGCTCTGTAACAGTAACCTTCCATTCAGCAATTAGTTCGTGAGCGTATTGAATCTGCTTATTCAGTTCTTCAATCTGAAGCTCTGTATCATCCGCGGAATCACCAAGCTCAGAAAGTTCGTCATTAAGCTTTTCAATCTCAGCCAGCAGTCTTTCGATTGTTTCTTCAATAAAGCCCAAGGACTGTTCAAAGCCTGCCTGCTCAACCTTAAAGGATGAGCCCTTTTCGTTGGCGTAGCGTTCCAATCGGCGTTCTTCGTCCAGTTGCTGACTGATGGCCTCTATTTTATCATTTGCTTCTTTTCTCGGTCGCTCATTTTCTGCGAGTCGCTCATTTAGTTTTTCGGCCGCTCTGAGATTTTCGGCTGTTTTTTCATCAAGTTCCTTGATTTCCAGTTCAATAACCGAGAAGGACTGCTTGCTTTCTTTTAAGCGTTCTTCTTCCTTCTTAAGGTTCATTGTTGCTGTATTCTGCTTGATTTCCAAAGCCTTAAGATCATCATAGGCCTTGTTAATTTCTTCTCTTAATTTGTCACGTTTTTCTTTGAAGCCATCGCGTTCACGTGTAAGAGCATTGATTTTTCCAAGGATTTCTTTTGACTTCTTCTCGGCTTCTTCCATTTCTCTCTTTCTGCCGAGAAGATTAGAATTGTTTTTGAATGCACCACCGGAAATTGATCCACCGGGAGTAAGCATTTCTCCGTCAAGAGTTACAATTCTTAATGTATAATTATATTTTTTAGCAAGTTTAAGGGCATTGGTCATATCATCACAGACGATAATTCGTCCGAGAAGATATTTAAGAAGCTCTGTATATTGAGAGCCGGCTTTAACAAGCTTATTGGCGTAATCAATTACACCCTGCTCCGATAAAACGTCCTTCTCTTCGTTTTCTTTGGCGGTTATTGCATCCAAAGGCAGGAATGTGGCTCTGCCAAGCTTATTTTCTTTAAGATACTCAATAAGCTTTTTTGCGGTTGGTTCATCTTTTGTTACTACGTTCTGAATATTTCCACCGAGAGCTGTTTCTATCGCTGTCTCATACTTTGCACCAACCTGAATAATATCTGCAACAACACCCACGATGCCCGGAAGGTATGGTTTTCTTTCCATAACCTTCTTTACTGCATTGCCATATCCTTCATAGCGTTCAGTAAAGTCTTTCAGAGTGCCTGCACGGGATTCAAGTTCAATCTTTTCTTTCTGAAACTTTTCAAGAAAGCCCGTAGTTTCATCAAGTCTTTCCTGTAATTTAGCACTTTCCTGTTCTTTATAGCCAATAGACAGATTCAGCTCTTTCATGGCTTCTTCTATCTCTTTAAGCTGTCTTGTAAACGTTTCTACAGCTGTCTCATACTCTAACTCGAAGTTCTTCTGATTCAGAACCTTTTTTGTAAGCTCAGCCTTCTTGATTGCATTCTGCTCATTTAATGTATCAATACGAGAAAGCTCGGTTTTTGTCTTAGTGTCATCAGCAATAAGTGACATCAAGAATTCATTACACTGCTCTATCTCTCTGGAACATTCTTTAATTCTTTCACGAATAGCGTCCAGTTCTCCTGCAGAATTTTCTTGAGTCTTTGAAAGAGCCTCCATCTTGTCTTTTACTTCATCAGCCTGCTTTTTCTGCTCTTCAATCTTGGCCTTTCTTTCGTCTATGTCTGCAAGAATAGCTTCCTTACGCTGCTCATAATGAGCGTTACTCTGGAAAAGCGACTTTTTACGCTCTTCCATAAGCTTGATTTCGCCGTCCTTTTTCTCCTGACTGATTAATATCTCGCTTCTGGAGTCCTTATCAGAATCAATCTTTGCTGTAAATTCCGCTATCTCTGCTTCAAGTCTCTCGTACTCATTCTTTGTATTCTCATACTCACGATTTGTACTTTCAACTTCATCGGCAACAATAGCTCTGCGCTTTGAAGCTTCATCCTTCAATGCTTCATTCTTTTCAAAATCAAAAAGGAACAGATTGATTTCAAACTTCTTCAATTCTTCCTTAAGGCGAAGGTATTCCTTAGCAGTTTCAGACTGCTTCTCAAGAGGCCCAACCTGCTTCTCAATTTCAGAAAGAATATCTGTAATACGGGAAAGATTAAGGCGTTCCTCATCAAGCTCCTTAACGGCAGCAGCCTTCCTCTTCTTATATTTTACAATACCGGCAGCTTCATCGAAAAGCTCACGACGGTCTTCAGGCTTACCGGAAAGAATCTTATCAATCTGACCCTGACCGATGATGGAATAGCCTTCTTTACCTATACCTGTATCAAAGAAAAGTTCCTGAACATCACGAAGACGACAATTAGATCCGTTAAGCAGATATTCGCTTTCTCCGGATCTGTATACTCTTCTTGCAACAGTCACTTCTTCATAATCAAGATTAAGTGCCCTGTCAGAATTGTCAAAAGTAATAGCAACATAGGCATAGCTCATGGGCTTTCTCAGCTGAGTTCCGGAGAAGATTACGTCCTCCATCTTGCTTCCTCTCAACTGCTTAGCACTTTGCTCACCCAATACCCATCTTACAGCATCGGCAACATTACTTTTTCCTGAACCGTTGGGGCCTACAATAGCTGTTATTCCTGAATTGAACTTAAACGTTATTTTATTTGCAAAGGATTTAAATCCGTGAATTTCTATAGACTTTAAGTACATTTATTTTCCTTCATTTGTATTTTTTAAATGCAAAAGAGTTTCATATGCAGCATTTTGCTCTGCGGCTTTTTTACTATGTCCCTGGCCCTTGCAGCCGATAAAATCACCTATGACAACCTGTGCCACAAAGGTCTTATCATGTTCAGGTCCTGATTCTGTCAATATCTCATAAGTTACAGGCTTTTTGAAGTTAGCCTGTGAATACTCCTGCAAAATGCTTTTACTGTCATGGAAAAGAGTCTTGTGCTCTATATCGTTCAGTACATAACGCTTAATGAACGTCTTAGCCTCATCAAATCCACCGTCAATAAATATAGCTCCGATTACAGCCTCAAATGCGTCTGAAGTTACTGAATCTCTGTATCTTCCGCCACCCTTATCTTCACCAACACCAAGGACCAAAAACTGAGGGAGCTTTATCTCCTTTGCACATACTGCAAGAGCTGATTCACACACAAGGCTTGCACGAAGCTTTGTGAGCTCTCCCTCCTGTTTATCCGGATAGGTATTGTAAAGAAATTCACTGGAAACGGCTTCAAGCACTGCATCCCCAAGAAATTCAATACGCTCATTACACTGTATTTTATTCATGACTCTCTCATGAACATAGGAACTATGCGTTACGGCAAGCTTAAGAAGACTGATATCCTTAAACTTATAACCAATATTCTCTTCTAATTTTTCGAGACTTTCAAAAGCCATATTATGCCTCTGTTTTTCCACAAAACAAAGGACACTTTTTCTTCAACAGCTTCGTCAAAGACAAAAGTGTCCATGCTAAATCATTTTAAATCTTAGTTAAGTGCAGCCTTAATCTGTTCAACTGCATCATTTACTGTAACAATTTTCTCTGCTGCTTCGTTAGGAATTTCAACATCGAATTCCTCTTCAATTCCCATAATAATCTGGAAAACATCAAGAGAATCTGCCCCAAGATCCTCGATAAATGTTGTTTCAGGAGTGATATCATCCTGAGAAACGTTTAATACATCAGCAATAATTGTTCTAAGTTTTTCAAATTCCATTTTTTACTCCTCCCAAGCTTCAGTAGTAATATTCTGTCTTATCTTCTCATTTATTTCCTGCTCTTTGAAAGTTACGCATTGAAGAAGAGAATTTTTAACTTCCTTTGCTTTTGCACTTCCATGGGTCTTTACAACAAGACCGTTTAAGCCAAGCATAGGAGCACCGCCATAATTGGCTGTATCCATTGTTTTCAAAGTTTTCTTCAAGGATTTCTTTACAAGAAGAGCACCTATTTTCGTTTTTAAGTTGGCGTAGAAACTTTCCGTAATCTTTTCCAGCAATGCTCCGGCAACACCCTCGTACAACTTAAGGATAACGTTTCCGGTAAAGCCTTCACAAATAACTACGTCAGCACCGCCGTGAGGTATTTCACGTGCCTCAATACTTCCGATAAAGTTAATATCTTTACATTCTTTAAGAAGAGGATATGTTTCCTTAACAAGCTGGTTTCCCTTCTCTTCTTCAAGACCGATGTTAACTATAGCAACCCTGGGATTTTTAACTCCCATAACGTTTTCATAATAAATTGAACCCATCTTTGCAAACTGAATCAGGTGGGATGATCTGGCATCCACATTGGCACCACAGTCACAAAGCAATGTCACTCCCTTTGTTGTGGGAATGAGACTTGCAAGAGGCGGTCTTTCAACACCTTTAATCCTTCCTACAATAAGCTGTGCACCTACAAGAACAGCTCCTGTGCTTCCTGCAGAAAGGAAGGCATCAGCTTCTCCGGATTTTACAAGGCCCAACGCAACAGATATGGAAGAATTCTTCTTACGTCTGATTGCATTTACAGGTGCCTCATCACAAGTAATAATCTCATCTGCATTGATTACTTCAATATGACTCTTGTCATACTGGTAACCACTAAGCTCTTTATCAACCAGCGGCTCTTTACCTACAAGCTTTACATAGATTCGCTGATCTTCGTTTACTGCCTCGACGCATCCCTTAACAATCTCTCCGGGCGAATTGTCTCCGCCCATTGCGTCAACAGCCACTATAACCTTATCCATAGGTTCCTCCGGTGTTACATTTTTTTGTAGAAGAAGGATTTACATGTTTCGTAGTTCAAAACATAGGACTGGATAATCTGTTCGGTGGAACCGACAAACAGATAACCGCCCTTCTTAAGAGACTTGTTGAAGTTCTTATAAATCTCTGTCTTAGCTTCTTCTGTAAAATAAATTAAAACATTTCTGCACACAATCAGATCACAATCCTTAGGATACTCATCCTTCAAAAGATTATGATTCTTGAATTCTACGCAACGCTTGATTTCATCAGCTATCTTATATGTGTATTCATTGACCTTGGTAAAATACTTATCAAGGAATTCCTTGGGAACACATCTCAGGCTCTTCTCGTTATACAGACCAGCCTTTGCCTTCTCAAGAATCACCTTATCAATATCCGTAGCAATAATACGAATTGAAGAAAGCGGCATGTACTTGGAAAGAATCATAACGATTGTGTATGGTTCATCACCTGTAGAACAAGCTGCAGACCAGATTTTGGGAGACTTGGTTCCCGAAAGTATTATAGGCAATAATTCCTTTTCAAGAATCGTCCATTGTTCAGGGTTTCTGAAAAATTCCGACACGTTAATGGTAAGATAATTTACAAATTCCTCAAACAGTGCACGGTTTCCCTTTATTGCCATAACATATTCACGATATGTATGAAATCCGTTCTTCAAAATGAGAGAGTCGATACGTCTACGCATCTGCCTCTCCTTGTATGCATTAAGATCAATCTGCGTCAATGCAAATATGTCTTTTTTAAATGTCTCGTAATCATCCATTATTCTGTTACAGGAATGGACCTGCTCCTCCTTCCGAATGATCGTGATATTTAATACAACCTAAATAAGATAAAACCGGCAACGCCAGCTTATCAGGCGCTGCCGGTATATGAACATGTATTATTCTGCAGGAACTTCTTCTACAGCTTCTGCAACTTCTTCGCCCTCTTCAGGCTTCTCAAGTGCTCTCATGGAAAGGGAAATCTTCTTCTCATCGTAGTTGAAGTCTACGATAGCTGCTGTGATTTCCTGGCCAACCTTAAGAACATCAGCAGGCTTCTCGATTCTCTTTGTGGAAATCTGAGAAACATGAAGGAGTGCATCTACGCCGGGTACGATCTCGATGAAAGCACCAAAGTCTGTCATACGAGCAACCTTACCGGTAATTACGTTACCAATTGCGAAGTCCTCATCTGCATTTGCCCAAGGATTCTGATCAGCAAACTTCATGGAAAGGGCAATCTTCTCACCTGTGATTTCCTTGATGAATGCACGAACATTGTCACCGGACTTGAATGTCTTCTTAGGGCTCTCAATTCTGCCCCAGCTCATTTCGGAAATGTGAAGGAGACCATCGATACCACCGATATCTACGAATGCACCGAAATCTGTAACATTCTTTACAACGCCTTCAACAACATCGCCTACAGCGATCTTGCCAAGGAGTTCTTTCTTCTTCTCTTCCTTTACAGCAGATACAAGCTGCTTTCTGTCGCCGATAACTCTTCTTCTCTTAGGATTGAACTCAGTGAGAACGAATTCGATTTCCTGGCCGTTGTACTTTGAAAGATCCTTTTCAAAAGCATCTGATACAAGGCTTGCAGGGATGAAGATTCTTGTCTCGTCAACTTCAACAATAAGACCGCCGTTAAGAACTTCTGTAACAGGTGCCTTAAGAACTGTCTTGTTGTTAAATGCTTCCTCAAGTACCTTGCTTGAACGCTCGGCTGCCAGTCTCTTGTAGGATGCAATTACCTGACCTTCACGGTCATCAACCTTTAAGATCTTAACGTTTAATGTGTCACCCACATTAACAACCTTTGTAAGATCAACATTGGGAGTGTTTGTGTACTCAGCACGGGAAATTGTAGCGTCTGACTTGTATCCGATGTTTAAGATAATTTCGTCTTCTTTTACACTGATAACTGTACCTTCTACAACCTGACCGGTATGTACTGTCTTAAAAGACTCCTCCATTAATTGTGCAAAACTTTCTTCCATAACAGTAAGAACCTCCTGAATAATTTTGTTTGGGGTCGAGGCCCCGGCAGTAATACCTACGCTGCAGAAGGATTTAAGTTCATTTAAATCCAGGTTAATTGGCTTCTGTATAAAGTAAGTACTAGCGCATTGCTGTTTGCATATTTCAAACAGCTTACGTGTGTTAGAACTATTTGTTCCACCTATGACAATCATGGCATCATGAGATCTGGCCATCTCACATGCCTCACGTTGTCTGACTTCGGTAGCACTGCAAATAGTGTTCATAACAGATACATTGTAAACTTTCTTTTTCAAAATTTCAACTATTTCTTGAAAAATTTGAGTGTTAAATGTGGTCTGAGACACAAGTATATACTCACGCCCCTCCACGGGCTCAAATGCCTCTGCTTCAGATGTGGTTTCAAGCACATGAGTTTCGCCGAGACTCCAGCCCACAATAGCCGAAACTTCGGGGTGTGCGGGGTCTCCGGCCACAAGAATCGTCTTGCCCTCCCCGCTCTCTTTTTCAACAATATTGTGAATCTTTTTCACAAATGGACAGGTTGCGTCTATAACTAGATGTTCGCTGTTGTTCATTTTATTGAAAATTTCTCTCGAAACTCCGTGTGACATGATAAAAAGGTATCCTTTTGGTAGTTCGGACAGACTTTCAATGTCTTCTACGCACTTTACACCCTTTTGGGCCAGTTCTCCGGTAACCTCTTCATTGTGGATTATCGGTCCGAATGTGTACACCGGCAGTTCCTGTTCAGTTTTTTCATATACCGCAGATACTGCTCTTTTAACTCCAAAACAAAAGCCTGCGGATTCTGCAACATCAATTTTCATTAAAGTCCTTTTTCTTCACAGATTCTGATAATTTCTGCAGCAACCTCATCAACAGTCATATATGATGAATCAACAACCACAGCGTCTTCTGCCTTCTTCAAGGGCGAAGCCGCTCTGTTCATATCTCTGTAGTCTCTTTCCTCTATTTCTTTTTTTAACGTAGCCAGGTCACTTTCTATTCCTTTTGCTTTATACTCATCATAGCGACGTTTTGCTCTAACTTCCGAGGATGCAGTAAGGTAAATTTTCACAATGGCGTCGGGAAGTACCACTGTACCTATATCCCTGCCGTCCATAACAACTGACTGAGATTTTGCAAGCTCCTGCTGTAAAGCAACCATTTTCACTCTGACATTTGCATTTGAAGAAATGGCAGAAGCCATATTCCCCACTTCCTGGGTTCTTATAAGGCCATTCACGTTTTCATTGTTCAGATAAACAACCTGCTCACCATTCTCATACTTGATTGAAACGTCAATATCATCAAGTTTTGCCTCCACGTCTTCCGTATTTTCAGGATTCACGCCTGCTCTGAGATAAAAAAGTCCCATAGCACGGTACATGGCACCGGTATCCACATAAATGAAGCCCTTTTGTGCGGATACTATTTTGGCTATTGTGCTCTTTCCTGCACCTGCAGGTCCGTCAATTGCAACTGAACGTATCATTTTATATCCTCCGATTTATAGTGAATTTCCGGCAATATAGCCCGTAGACCAGGCAATCTGCAAATTAAATCCACCTGTAAATGCATCAAGATCCAACACCTCACCCACAAAATAAAGTCCAGGGCAAAGCTTTGATTCACATGTCTTGGGGTCGATTTCTTTTACATTGATACCACCCTTTGTGATAACTGCCTCTTCGTATGGCCGCAGTGCTTTCACATGTAATTCAAGGCGTTTCAATAAATTAACGAGAGCAAGTCGCTCTTCCTTCGTAACGGAATTGACTTTTTTGAACGGGTCAACCCCTGACAGTCTGACAATTTCTTCTGTCATGGTTTTCGGAAGCAGTGCATCAAGGCTGTTTCTGAAATCTTTATTGGCTTCCTTCGAAAAGTCTTTAAGAAGCCTCTGATCAAGCTCATCTGCCGACATTCCGGGCTTAAGGTCTATAAACAGCCGTGGAATTTCTTTATCGTATCTTTTCTGTTCTGCAATATATGCACTGGCAGAAAGCACCAGTGGGCCGCTTATTCCGAAATGGGTAAACAGCATTTCCCCGATTTCATTATAAAGCTTTTTCCCTTTTGAGTTTTCCAGTGTAAGGGTGACATTCTTTAAGGTAAGCCCCATTATCCGCTTCGGAAAGTCCTCTTCGGTTTCCAACGCCACAAGGGAAGGGCTTAAGGGAGTGATGTTATGCCCGATTTTTTTTGCAAAAGTATATCCGTCTCCGTCAGAGCCGGTAGATTTATATGAAAGACCGCCTGTAGCCACTATGCAGGCATCAAACTTTTCTTTCTTTGTTTTTCCGCCGTTTATATAGCAGACTACATGCTGAAGATTTTCCTGATTTATTTCTTTGACAACAGAATTAAGCCGGACATTTACATGTCTTCTTTCAAGTTCTTCGGAAAGTACCTTGATAACATCCGAAGACTTATCTGATGCCGGGAATACTCTGTTTCCTCTTTCGACCTTGATCGGCAGACCTATTTCTTCAAAAAAATCCATGGTCTGCTGATTATCAAAAGCATCAAAAGCACTGTATAAAAATCTGGAATTAACCGTCACATTTTTAAAAAGCTCTTGTCGGTCACAGGCGTTAGTCAGATTACATCTTCCCTTTCCTGTAATGAAGAGCTTTTTACCCAATTTTTCATTTTTTTCCAAAAGAACTACTTCGTGTCCTTTTCCGGCAGCTGTAACGGCAGCCATCATTCCTGCCGCTCCGCCACCAATTACACAAACCTTCATCAGTCTTTTAATACCTTCCTGTTATTGTACAGGTAATCGCAAAGTGAATAAATTGTAAGTGCCACACTTGCCCAGATAAGAATCTGCTCAGCAATTCCGAACCATTCATAATCAAAGTGAACAAGCAATGCAATTGCCATAATCATCTGAACCACTGTCTTTATTTTTCCTGACCAGCCCGCAGCGATAACTATTCCTTTATCGCTGGCAATAAGTCTGAAACCTGAAACAACAAATTCTCTTGCAACAATTATAATTAATGCAATGGCATTCAGTCTTCCGTCACTTACGAAAAGAATAAGTGCAGTTATAACAAGAATCTTATCTGCAAGGGGATCCATAAATTTACCGAATGTGGTAACCAGGTTGTATTTGCGGGCAATCTTTCCGTCCAGTAAGTCTGTTAAGCATGCCACGATATAGATGCCAAGTGCAATCCAGTTGTTTCCCGGAATAAATGTGGCATAGAAAAAGAATACAAAAAACGGAATCAGAAACACACGCATTAGTGTTAATTTGTTCGGAAGATTCATATTTACCTCTTTAATCAATAATTGCTTCGCCGATGGAGTCATACTCTGCTGCTCCGGTAACCTTTACGGGCACAATATCACCTGAAAGGTATGAGTCAGGTGAACTGAAAAATACAAAGCCATCGACATTAGGTGCATCGCTGCTGCTTCTGCCAACCCAGACGTCTTCTTCAGGAAGCTTTCCCTCAACCATAACATAAATCTCTTTTCCGATTCTGCTCTTTGTCTTTTCCTTGGAAATTTCCTGCTGTAAAGCCATAATTTCGTTTCGGCGTCTTTCCTTTGTTCTCGGATGAACCTGATTGTCCATTCTGGCAGCTGCTGTTCCCTCCTCTTTCGAGTAAGTAAATACTCCCAGATGCTCGAACTGTGACTTTTTAACAAACTCTACGAGTTTTTTATGATCTTCTTCTGTTTCTCCCGGGAATCCGGAAATAAGCGTTGTTCTTAATGCTATATCAGGGATTTCCTTACGGAGTTTCTTTATGAGATTTGTAAGATCCTTTGTGGTAGTTCTTCTTCCCATTCTTTTAAGTACATCATCAGATGCATGCTGAATAGGTAAATCAAGATATTTACATACCTTAGGATTTTCTTTGATTGTTTTAATAAGATTGTCGTCAATCTCTTCAGGGTAACAATAAAGTATGCGAATCCACTGAAGTCCGGGAATCTTTGATAATTTATCCAGAAGCTCGGGCAAGCTCTTCTTTCCGTATAAGTCTGTACCATAAAGAGTTGTTTCCTGTGCTACAAGAATCAGCTCCTTTGCTCCCCCTTCCACTAAAAATCCGGCTTCTTCCACCAGTCTTTCCATTGGAATACTTCTGTACTCTCCTCGGAATGTCGGGATAATACAATAGGTGCAATGCTTATTACATCCCTCCGCAATCTTCAGATAGGAATAATAGCCTCCAGTAGTAACAACTCTTTTTGTATCCGGCAAGGGAGTTGCGTTAACATCCGCAATATATCTGTTTTCTTTTCCTTCAATTGCCTCTACGATTTTATCATATGCAGTTGTTCCGACAACAGCATCGACTTCAGGGATTTCTTTGATAATGTTATCTGCGTATCTTTGGGCCAGACATCCAGCAACAACAAGTTTCTTAAGTCTGCCTGTCTTCTTGTATTCTGCCACCTCAAGAATAGTATTAATGCTTTCCTCAAGGGCATCTTTAATAAAGGCACATGTGTTTACCACAATAACATCTGCCTCAGCTTCTTCGTTTGTAAGACTGTAACCATTATCTCTTAACAGCCCCAACATGAACTCTGTATCAACAGTGTTCTTATCGCAGCCCAGAGAAATAAACATTACCTTTTTCAATTTATACCTCGTTCTGTCTCTTTGTTCCCAGGAGACAATTCTTCATAAGCATTGCAATGGTCATGGGACCTACTCCACCGGGAACAGGAGTTATTTTTGAGCAGATGGGTGCAACGTCATCAAAATCAACATCACCGCACAGCTTCTTATCTTCCATTCTGTGAATTCCGACGTCAATAACAACTGCCCCGTCCTTCACATATTCTTTTGTAATCATTTTAGGTTTACCGATGGCAACAATAAGTATATCCGCTCTTTTACATACTTCTTTAAGATCTTTTGTTCTGGAGTGGCAGATTGTAACCGTAGCATTTTCGCGAAGCATAAGCACTGACATAGGCTTTCCGACAATGTTGCTTCTTCCTATGACAACACACTCTTTTCCTGCTATTTCCACATCAGAACGCTTCAGAAGTTCGATAATACCTGCAGGGGTACAGGAAAGAAATCCGGGACGTCCGATAAGGAGGTTACCAACACTTACAGGGTGGAAACCGTCAACATCTTTTGCAGGATTTATGCTTTCGATGACAAGGTCCTCATTGATATGCTTCGGCAAAGGAAGCTGAACCAATATGCCGTTTACACTGTCATCTTCATTAAGTTCCTTTATCTTTTCAAGAAGCTCTGCCTCAGAAGTCTCTTCAGGCATCTCAACGGATATGGAATCAAATCCGCAATATTCGCAGGCCTTTTTCTTATTTCCCACATAGACCTGGCTGGCAGGATCATTTCCCACAAGTATAACAGCAAGGCAAGGCTTAATGCCCTTGCCTGCCAATTCGGCTGTTTCCTGCTTTACTTCGTCTTTTATCTCCTGAGAGATTCTTTTTCCATCGATAATTTCGTACATCGTTACTTTCCTTCCAAATGAGGTTTATCTGAATACCATATAGAACAGAGCAATAAGCAGTCCTACAGAGAACATCAGCAAGGATAAGCTGAGGCTTCTTTCAAGTACTCTTGCCATCTTTCCTGTTTCAGCATTAATAAGTGCCAGACGTGCAGTAAAAGATTTTCTTTCAGGATTCTTCGCAAGGCGTTTCTTTCCGCCTGTAAAGAATTCCATAATGCTGCCCAGAACATAAGAGATACCTGAATGAACTCTCTCTTTACGCTTATTCATAATAGCTGTAAGGAATCTTGTTTTTATGAAGTATGCAATAAGGTCCGTCATTTTGTCAAGAATTCTGGAGAAACATGCACACACAAAAGGAAGAAAAACAAGAATTACAGGTCTGTAAATATACTTTTCAAGGTCAAACCATGCAGGTAAAGCATTAATATATACCTTGCCCTTTTCGGTCTTTTTCATAAGGCAAAGACGTACAAAGAGGAAATACAAAGCTATACCTATGCAGATTGAAATAAGTCCGCCCTTCATTGTATGGAAACTGAACCAGTGCATTTCAAACAGTTCTCCTTCAGGAGCACCGTAAGCCATATACTCAGTAAGTCCAAATGATGAAATAAGCTTTACAGTCATTGTAGGCACAGGTCCCATTGCCAGGAGCACAAGTGCTGGAATTACCACACAAAGTGTGGAAAGCCATGTAAGATTGGGCTTCTTCTCAGCTTCTCCCTTTTCAATGAAAATACAAACGAAAAGCTTAGTCATGTAGCAAAGTGTGATACCACCGGTAATTGTGAATACAAGGCCCACAACCTCAGCAACCGGGAACTCCTCAGCAAGGAATTCCACGCCCTCATGAAGCAGTGTCTTTGAAATGTATCCTGAAAATCCGGGAACACCAGAAAGGCTTAATGCACCAATGGCAAAAGGAATCATAAGGAAAGGCTTATTCCTGCCGTATCCTCTGATTGTATTAAGGTCCAATGACTTGGTCTTCTTAAGTACTCCACCTGCCACAAGGAACAGAATAAGCTTAATGATAGAATGATTAAGCATATGGGTAAGAGTACCTGTAAACTCAAACAGGCCACCACCGGAAAGCACCATAGTTGATATTCCGGTTATGATAAAGCCAATCTGTGATACAGAGGAGCAGGCAAGTGTTCTCTTAAGGTTTGTTGAAAATACCGCAAGTGCCGCACCGACAAACATTGTGCATCCACCAAAAACAAGGAGCAAGGTTCCCCAGAATTCATTGGAAATAAGTCCAAGAGTTGTTGAGGTAATCATTATTCCGATAATACCTGTTTTTGTAAGAATGCCGGAAAGTACTGCTGATGCAGTTGCCGGAGCCACCGTATGTGCTCTCGGAAGCCATACATGAAGCAGGAACATACCTGCTTTTGCACCGAAACCAACAAGAAGCATAAGTGAAGCAGCTTTAACAATTCCCGCATCAAGCTTGTTTCCACCATTCATCATCACATAATGAATATCAGCAAAACTTACGGTACCAAATGTATGCTGAATCAACATGATTCCGTATAACATTACAAGACCGCAAAGAACGGAAATTCTGAGGTACAGTCTTCCTGCATAATCACTCTCTTCGTTCTCCTCCTGAAGTACCCAGAAGGATGAGGCAACGGACATGATTTCAAAGAAGGTGAACATTGTAAAGAAATCACCTGAAAACATGAAGCCCACTACCGCAAAATAGGTAATGCCCCAGAAAACGAAGAAACGTCCTGTTTTATGTTCTCCCTTCATATATTCAAAAGAGAACAAGGTACACATAAGGAAAACCGCTGTAGATACAAGGAAGTACAACAGTCTGAATCTGTCCGTCGTAAATGATAATCCTATTGAACAAAAGTCATTCAAAAAACTCATACAAGACCTCCTGCAACACTCTGAATGAAACTGATCAATGGTGTTGAGAAAATGCCAAGAGCTACAATAATAACGCAAAGAATCACAAGAGGAACCGTCATATAGAGACCGGGATCCTTAACGTCAGCAATGTCCTCGCTCTTAAATGTAGGACCGGGGAAATACACCTTAATTACAACAGACATAAGATAAATGCTTGTGAGCAATGCTGAAATGAGGATAACCGCCATACCCGCATAACCCATCCAGTTACCTGTTCCAAAGGCTCCTGTCAGCAAATACCATTTACTTGTAAAGCCAATCGTGGGCGGAACTCCCATAAGAGCAAGGCTGGCAATTGTAAAGCAGCCAAAAGTAATCTTCATCTTATGACCATATCCAAAAAGGTCATTTACATAAGCCTTCTTATACTTTTCAAGCACAATACCTGCTACAAAGAACAAGGTAATCTTAATAATGCCATGGAAAAGGAAATGAGCCAAGGCACCTGTTAAGCCTTCGGCACACATAAGTGAGCATCCGAACAGCATGTAGGAAAGGTTACTGATTGTGGAATAAGCAAGTCTTCTCTTAAAGTGCTGTTCCTTCAGTGCCATAGTGGAGCCGAAAAGAATTGTTATAAGTGAAAAGCATACGCATACAACCTGT
>JAKSRZ010000005.1 GCA_024403375.1 Lachnospiraceae bacterium | reverse complement strand
GTTTTTTTTTTTTATCTTAATCTCTTTTTTTTTGTTTATATATATGTATATGTAGAACCATTTATTGTTATTATTTCATTATTAATCTAATATTGTACAAAGGAAGATATACAGGCTGTCATCGCACATGAGTGCGGACATATTGCGAGTCATCATGTTTTATATCATACTATGGCTAATATATTACTTGGTGGATTTGCTCCAATGCTTGGTTTATCTTCGCTATTTACTAGTGCGTTACAGATTGCTTTTGCGTATTGGCAGAGATGCAGTGAATTTACATGTGACAGAGCAGCTGCATTATATTTTGGTGATAGTAAGCCTGTTATTGATGTAATGATACGTCTTGCGGGAGCCGGTACAGCTGTTGCAATTACCATTGACAGAGATTTGTATATTCAGCAAGCAGAGGCATATAAAGAGTTTGTAAAAGATTCATCGTGGAACAAACTTCTTGAACACATTATTTTAATGGACCAAAGCCATCCTCTTACAGCAGTACGAGCATATGAGATAAAAAGGTGGTGCGAAAGTGTTGATTTTGCAAAATTTGTAGGTTCTTATTACTTAGAGAATACAATATATAAAGTTGCTTACAAAGGGAATGGGACAGTGAATGATAATAAGTGTCCCAACTGTGGAGCAACTTTGAAAGCTGAATGGAAGTTCTGTAAGATATGTGGTCAAAGAATTGCAAGAGAGGGGGATAATAATGGGACTTGTTAATTCACAGAAGTTTTTTAAGACCCAATTGAAGGATTTGTCTATAGTGGGGAAAGACTTTTCAGAACATTTTGAAGCTAAAGGGTATTTAACGCAGGTGTCGTCAAGCCCATTTGGAGCCTTCTTTAGCATAACAAAGGGTGGTATGTTTAAAAGTGTTGTTGGCATGAAAACGGCTCTTAATATTGACTTAGAACTTGCTGAAGGCGGAATTAATGTAAAAATGGAAGTGGGTGCATTTGGCAAACAAGTTCTACCAACTGCATTAACGATGTTTGTTGCTTGGCCAGTAATTATTCCTCAATTAGTGGGGCTGATTAGCCAAAGCAAGCTTGATGTTGAAGCGTATACGGTAATTGGAAATTCTATACGTAAATATGATAACGAAATTAGAGAAAAAATAATCTTTTGCACAAATTGTGGTGCTCAAAATATGAGTACTGCTATGTTTTGCTATAAATGTGGTACAAAATTAGTAGAAGATGAGAATAAATGCATTGCATGTAAAAAAGTCATTCCACCGAGAACAGCCTTTTGTATATACTGTGGAGCAAAACAGTAACTATTAATACTTGTGGTATTTACGAATTCTGCAAAGCCTGCCTAGCATGATGTTTGGCAGGCTTTTTTTACAGACTCTGTTGATTCCTGCATTATTCCTTCGCGGGTAACAGGTTGATAAATCATTACTTGAAAATGAATAGGATATCTTTTAGATAGTTCTCAAAGTGTTCTTTTTGTTTATGCATTTAAAAAAAATTCCCCTCTGTGTAACTATTTCATACTGTTTATCAGAGAAATCGGAGTTGATAAACCGGTTATAGCAATGGAAATATCACACAATGCCGTGCGACAGGCTTACAGAACTGCGAATGTGGTGCCGAGCCCGGAGGACTTCGAGTTCATTGCTGATTATTGCATGAACTATAATATAGAGCTTTATCCTGATATATTGGGCGATTTTTTATCTTCTCCCGCCTATGAGCCATTCTGGAAACAATATATGAAAAAACGGGGAATTAGTTAGGAGCAGGAAGAAAGCGAGTTTGAACAGCTCTCCATGTTTGAATTATGGCCCGGGCTTGATCCGGAACGTTTTGACTATTGTATGTGGGGAGACATTTGAACTATTAGGAAAATATGGTATTATTCTGTGATGGAGGTCTTATGGATAAAGAAATCATTTTATTGCCTATGTCTGATGTGATGTATCATGATTTTTTCAGGGAATATGAGAATGATGAGGACTTGTATCTTGATAAGGGGCAGTTTAAGGAATATCGTTATGAGCCGGATAAGGTGGATGCGTATATTCAGAAGCAGGTAAGGCTTAAGCGGCTGCCTTTCGCGATTATGTATGGTGAGGAAATGGTGGGGGAGCTGAAGCTTTATGATATTGTGGATGGGGTTTCGGCTGTTCTGGGGATTACAATGAAGAGTAAGAAGTATAAGGACAGGGGTTTTGGAACTGAGGCTGAGAGGTTGGCGGTAAAATATGCCTTTGAGGTGCTGGATGTTCCTGTGTTATATGCTGATTCGATTGTTACCAATACCAGGAGTCAGCATGTGCTGGAAAAGGTTGGGTTTCGTAAAATCAGTGAGGATAGTGAGCGTAAGTATTATAAGATTGAGAGGGTATAAGAATGGAAGTTTTAGAGTGTATTAAGACAAGAAGAAGCAGCAGGAAGTTTTTGTCTACAGAGGTAGAACGGGAGAAACTGGACATTGTTGTCGAGGCGGGGCGCTTTGCACCCAGTGGTGGAAACAATCAATCGGCACATCTGGTTGTGGTAAAAAATGAGACAATGTTGAATGAACTTGCAGAGCTTGTTAAGGCGGAATTCAGTAAAATGGAAATATGTGAGGGCATGTACTCATCAATTAAAAATTCCATTACACAATCAAAAAACGGGAATTATATTTTTCATTACAGCGCTCCGGTACTGATAATTGTTACGAATAAAAAGGGCTATGGTAATGCTATGGCAGACAGTGCCTGCGTTCTGGAAAATATGATGCTTATGGCAAATGAACTGAATCTGGGAAGCTGCTGGATTAACCAGCTCCACTGGCTTGATGAGAATGAGGCAGTAAGAAAGTATCTGGCGGGAATGGGCATCACTGATGAAGAGACCATTTGCGGTGCACTTAGTGTTGGCTACTGTGAGAACCTGAACCAGACTGTTATGCCGCGAAAGGGCAATCCTGTAACAGTAATAGAGTAGAGTATAAACACAGACCTCTGAGACATATCCTTTGTCACAGAGGTTTTTGTATGTATGATGTTGTTTGAATGCGATAATAATGGTAGAATAGCTTCAATTGTTTAGCATGCTAAACAGGTACAACGAAAGGGGAATATAAATGAGAAAGTTAGCGAAGAAAATATCGATTCTGCTTGTGGCGGCGCTTTTGGTTATGGCTCTTGCAGCGTGCGGTAATAAGAAAGAGACGGAAGAGGTTCAAGAAGCTGTAGATACTGTGGAGAAAGACAAAACAGAGGAAAAGTCTACGGAACAGGAAACAAACACTGCTAAGAACGAAAAGCCTGAACAAAGCCAGAATCAAAGCCAGAATCAGGACCAGGATTTAGTATCGGAAATAATCAATCAGCAAAGAAATCTCTGGGAGGACGCCCTTGAGTTTACTATCCTTTCAGGCTCCAAAGTACGTATAAAGGTTCAGAGTGAATATCTGTCTACACTGGACAGCGTAGAGACAGATGACGGCGGAATAAGAGCACTTAATCTCTTTGGAGTCTATTGCTACGGCGAGGACAATGAAAATATAATGAACCTGGATTTTATGTCCAATGTTTGGAATGTATGGACTTCCAATAATGCCTGGATGCAGGGAAATACGGAAATCGTAAGCGACACGGCAGACCTGGAAGTATCCATTCTTGGCGTTGCGGATACAATAAAATCTATTAAAAACATAGAAGTCAGATTTATGGATTGGCATAAGAACCCTGAAGAAGCAGAGGTTTTGCTTAACGACTATTTTCCTGCGGAGGGACTGATCAAAGAAGCACTTGAGCCTTCAATCCTTAAGGTGACTTATCCTCAGCCCGACCGAGTAAGCTTTTCCTTCACAAGAAATGGCGAGATCAATGAGTCCATCGGCGGAGAGTATGGATATGTGGGAGTAGCCCTTTACAAGAATGCAGAAGATCTTCAAAGCTACAGACCCTATATAGACGGTGGCGTGGCTTTCAATCACATGGACGGAGCCGATGAATGCTATGCTGACTTTGGGGCTCAGAAATATACGAAGCTTAGTGACTGGGAATACGAGCTTGAGTGGATTGACCTTAGTGCCAACAACCTTAGAGTGAGCCAGACTATAACGGATGACACAGTTAAGCTTGTGGCTACCATGGATGAAATGCAGGATTATATCAAAGAATGCACTGTGTACTGCGTTCGAGACAGCCATTATAATAACATAGAAATCGGTTATCTTAAGGACGTTGTCCGGGAAGAAGATTATGGCAGCTTCCCGGCACAATTCGTTGATGCAACGGATTACCAGTATGGATTTGTGCCTCACTCAGATTCTTACCGCCTTATGACCTATAACCACAAAGTTAAGATACCTGAGATGAAGTGGAACAAGTATCAAGGCGGTATGTACAGCTACGGATGTGATGATTATTCAAATCACGAGGCAGATGTCAAGGTTGTTGTATTCTGGAATAATGATGAGACAGGCTACTCCAACATGTATCTGAAGCTTATCTTTGAAAATGAAACAGATTGCAAAAACTTCCATGTGGGACAATATATATCCATTGTAACCGCAAAGGAGCCCAATGACGGCCTTATCACAGAGGAAGCCTATAAGGAGGCAATCCGAAATGGAGCAAGATATGCCGTGTGCGATTTTGCAGGCATTACCGGAAATATTGCCTACTACTGCAGCGAACGCCGGTACGATACAGCATATTTGGAAGAATATTCGGATGTTATGGAAATAAAAGGACTGGATATCTGGCATAATGTAGAGTATAAAAAGAATGATTTTGCAAAGCAGACATGTACGCTGACTGTTTATGACTACGTTGATTATGCAGAAAAAAAGGAAGATGTGGAAGTAACATCATATAGCTCTTACTAAACATCTTGAACTTAGTTCAGAGGACACACCATGGCAAGTACCAATACACCAAAACACATTGATGAAAACACTTCGCTGATGTTTCTGGCGGGCCCCATGTTTATAGGAACTGCCACAGACGAATTCTTAAGAGGTCTGATAGTAATGCAACGCTGGAGAAAGAAAAAATGGAGAAGAAAAAAATGAACGAACAGTACAAACTGATTAATGAACAGCTTAAATCCCTTATTGAAGACATTGATTATGACATCAGTATGCTATCCAATGCTTCCGCACTCCTTTACAGCAGTCTGGACAGACTGAACTGGGCAGGCTTTTATATCATGAAGGACGGACTCCTTAAACTCGGCCCCTTCCAGGGACAGGTTGCCTGCATTAAAATTCCCGTTGGAAAAGGAGTGTGCGGCACTGCAGTGAAACTTGATGCCACACAAAGAGTTGAGGATGTACATCAGTTCCCGGGGCACATCGCCTGTGACTCAAGGTCAAATTCAGAAATAGTCATTCCTATACACGTAAAGGGCGAGATTTATGGCGTATTAGATATAGACAGCCCTGAGTTGTGCAGATTTTTACCTGAAGATCAGGAAGGACTTGAGGAATTTGTACGCATAATGGAAAAGCACCTGGAGGCATAAATTTGGCCGAGTATCCCGGAGGCTGCAGAGTTGCACCGGATACTCGGTTTTTAAAATATTTCTTGACAAGTGCATATTAGTTGAATACAATTGATTAGCGTGCGGAAGGAGATGAACAAAAAAACAATGGATAAATATGATGCTATAAAGCTTGAAAACCAACTGTGTTTTCCGCTGTATGCTGTATCAAAGGAAATTGTTAAGAAATACACACCATTTCTTGAAGAACTTGATCTTACTTACACACAGTACATAACAATGATGGTGCTGTGGGAAGAAAAGGAGATAATGGTAAAGGACCTTGGAGCAAAGCTCTTTTTGGATTCAGGAACACTGACGCCGGTGCTTAAAGGCCTGGAAAAGAAAGGATACGCTATACGAAGACGCTGCGAAAAGGACAAACGAGACGTATATGCAGTTATTACCGAAGAAGGTATGGCACTCAGAGAAAAAGCAGTGGAGATTCCCGGGAAACTCAGCAGATGCGTACCGCTGGAACCGGAAACAGCGATGACTCTTTATAAGATACTTCATGAAATGATGGATAAGCTATAAAGGTTTAGGATTGAAAAGAAAGGCTGGATTACTGAAATGGAAGAGATTAAAAACCAGATTTTAACCGGAGAAAGAGCCCTGTTTCATTCATCTGATATTGCTGTAAGAGACAGCATTTTTGAGAATGGCGAATCACCATTAAAGGAAAGCAAAAACATTGAGCTTACAAACTGTATGCTCAGGTGGAAATATCCCCTTTGGTACTGCAATAACGTGGTGGCAAAGGATTGCAAGTGGTTTGATATGGCAAGAGCAGGTGTGTGGTATACCAACAACATCTACGTGGAAAATGCCATGATAGAAGCTCCCAAGAACTTCAGAAGATGCAAGGGACTTACACTTAAGAATGCTGATTTCTTCCACGCAGAAGAGACACTCTGGCATTGTGACGACGTTGTACTTGATCATGTAACTGCAAAGGGACCTTACTTTGCGATGAACTGTACAAACATGAAAATAAGCGGCCTTAAGCTTGACGGAAACTATTCATTCGATGGTTGCAAGAACGTTGAGGTACATGACTCTGTGCTCCTTTCAAAGGATGCATTCTGGAACAGCGAAAACGTTACAGTATATGATTCCTTTATTTCAGGCGAATACCTTGGATGGAATGCAAAGAATCTCACACTTATCAACTGTACCATTGAAAGCCTTCAGGGAATGTGCTACATTGATAACCTTGTGATGAAAAACTGCAAGCTTATTAATACAACACTTGCATTTGAATATTCCACAGTGGACGCAGAAATCAACGGCAGCGTTGACAGTGTTCTTAATCCTACAAGCGGTACAATCAAGTGTGATAAGATCGGAACACTTATTGTTCAGAAGGATCTTGTGGATATACAGAAGACAAAAATTATTTGTGACGCAATTGAGGAGAAGAGGGATGAGCCGGTTTGGTAAGGAAATAAATCGCCGAGGAACGCAGTCCTACAAATGGGACGTGGCTGAAAATGAGCTTCCAATGTGGGTTGCCGATATGGATTTCCAGACAGCTCCTGAAATCATAGAGGCAATGAAAAAAAGAGTGGAACACGGTATTTTCGGCTATTCCATCGTGCCCGATGAGTGGTATGAGGCTTATGTGGAATGGTGGAGCAGGAGACATCAGTTTACTATGGAAAAGGACTGGCTGATTTTCTGCACAGGCGTTGTTCCCGCAATCTCTTCCACGGTAAGAAAGCTTACGAGTACTGCGGAAAATGTTATTGTAATAACACCTGCATATAATATCTTCTTTAATTCCATATATAACAATGGCCGCAATATCGTCGAATGCCTTATGAAGTATGAAGACGGTAAGTACAGCCTTGATTTTGAGGACTTTGAAGAAAAGTGCAAGGACCCTCAAAGTACCCTGCTGATTCTTTGTAACCCACACAACCCCACGGGAATCGTGTGGTCAAAGGAGGAACTGGCGAAAATCGGAGAAATCTGTGCAAGAAATAATGTTACGGTTCTTTCGGATGAAATTCATTGCGACCTGACACTTCCCGGCGTGGAATATACTCCCTTTGCGGTAGCTTCACCGGTTTGTGAGCAGATCAGTGTAACCTGTATCGCACCGACGAAAACCTTTAACATAGCAGGCTTACAGTCGGCAGCGGTTTGTGTTCCCAATGATGTGCTTCGTCATAAGGTGTGGAGAGCACTTAATACTGACGAAGTGGCAGAGGGTAACGCATTTGCGGCTGATGTGGCAATTGCAGCATTTAAGCATGGCGAAAGCTGGCTCAATGAGCTGAGAGAATATCTTGCAGAAAATCGTTTCTATGCAGAACGATACATTGAGGAGAACATTCCGGCACTGAAAACAGTAAAAGGAAAGGCAACCTATCTTCTTTGGATTGACTGTAAATCCCTTGGAATCAAATCAGATACTCTGGCGGAAATGATTCGCGAAAAAACAGGCTTATATTTGTCTGAAGGATGCGAATACAGGGGAGATGGCAGAGACTTCCTCAGAATGAACCTTGCTTGCCCAAGAAGCAGGCTTGAGGATGGTCTTCAGCGTTTGAAAAAAGCTGTTGAAGAAATAATTAAATAAATCAAAAAGGCTGGCTTAAGCCGGGAAAAGAATATATATTTGAACCGGATAAATCAGCCTTTTTATTCTGCATTTAAGAAAGTGAAGGAAGCAATATGGCAAACAGCGAGATTCATTTATACGTCGGTAAAAATCAACAATATAAAACAATCGGAGAGGCCTTGGCAGCTTTGGAGGCTCTTGAACGGGAAGCGCCCGCTTTTATTCACATAGGGGAAGGCATATACAGGGAACGCCTTGAAATAAGCCGTCCGAAGCTGACCCTCGTGGGAGAAGGGGCGGACAAGACTATAATTGTATATGGACTGGGGGCCTATGAGATACTTGAGGATGGATTAAAGCGAGGCACCTTCAGAACCTATTCTGTATATGTTGATGCGGATGATTTCACTGCGGAGAAGCTTTGCATAAAGAATGAGGCCGGCTTCGGAAGCGAGGTGGGACAGGCACTGGCGGTTTATGTGGATGGTGACAGAAGCCGCTTTATTGATTGCAGCCTTTGCAGCAGCCAGGATACCCTTTTCATGGCTCCTCTCCCCCACCAGGTTTTCCAGCCGCGTGGATTTGTGGGTCCCGGAGAGTTTAAGGAGAGAAGAGATACAAGACAGTACTATGAAAACTGCTACATCCGAGGCGATGTGGACTTCATTTTCGGCGGGGCAATGGCATGGTTCGAAAAGTGCACCATTTTTTCTCAGAAGGCAGGAAAAGAAGACAAGGAAACAGAAGGATACATTGCTGCTCCGTCAACATTTAAGGAGCACAAATACGGCTTTGTTTTCAATCAGTGCAGGCTTGTGTCGGATTGCAAAAAGGCCACAGTATACTTGGGACGCCCTTGGAGAGAGTGGGGCAGAACTGTTTACCTTAACTGTGAGATGGGAGACCATATTAAACCGGAAGGCTGGAACGATTGGGGAAAGGACCACGAACACTTTTTCTTTGCTGAGTACCGCTCCTTTGGACCCGGGGCAAATCCGGAAGGAAGAGCAGATTTTTCTCACCAGTTGACAGATGAGGAGGCAAAGGAGTATACAGTTAAGAATGTGTTGGGCTTTTAGAAAATAATGTGGAGAGGCACCTTATGAAGGAACTGACAAAAGGAAAACCCATTAAAGTAATACTTATGTTCTCTATACCGATATTGATAGGCCAGATTTTTCAGCTTTTGTACTCACTTGTGGATACACGAATTGTCGGCCAGTTTCTTGGAGAAGAAGCCTTGGCTTCAGTGGGAGCCACTGCAACGGTAAGTGATCTTCTTGTTTCCTTTGTGGCAGGAGTAACTACCGGATTCTCACTTGTAACCGCCTTCTTTTTTGGAGGCAAGGATGATAAGGGATTAAAAAAAGCTATCGGCGGAACTGTGGGACTTGGTATAGCAATATCACTGCTGCTTACCGTTGTATGCCTTATCTTTATTGACCCGATTCTTAGATTCCTTCACATTGAAGAAAACATTGTAGCCAATTCTAAAGCTTATGTAAGCGTAATAATCGGAGGCCTTATTGTAACAGCCCTTTACAACATAATGGCTGCCACGCTGAGAGCTGTGGGAAACTCCGTGACACCACTTATCTTTCTTATGATTTCCACGGTTTCCAACGTATTTCTGGACATTTTCTTTGTGGCAAAACTGGGCCTTGGAGTTGCAGGTGCCGCCTATGCAACGGTGCTGGCACAGATGATTTCGGTAGTTTTGTGCTTCATCTACGTACTAATAAAATATCCGGAATTATTCAAGAATCCGGCAGAGCTTATTCCGGACGGCAAGCTGATTGTGAGACTCCTCACCAACGGAATGTCCATGGGCTTCATGTCATCCTTTGTGTGCATCGGAACAGTCTGCATACAGACTCAGATAAATACATTTGGTACTGATACGATTATTTCCCATACAGCTTCAAGAAGAATTATGTCACTGTTTTTTATGCCGGGCTTTGTATGTGCGTCGGCACTGGCGACCTTCTGCGGGCAAAATCTTGGTGCCGGCCATTGGAGCAGAATAAAAGAGGGCATCAGAGACGCTGTCCTTGTAAACTGGGGAATCAATATTATTTCAATGCTTATAGTCTATGGCCTTGGAAAATATATGATACGTTTTCTCGTAGTAACTGATAATCCGGAGATTATCAGTACGTCCATGCATTATATGCGATTCAACATTGTGTTCTTCCCCATTGTTGTAATGGTGGTGGAATTCAGAAATGCAATGCAGGGCTTTGGCGACACGAGAACGCCGATTATATCAAGCTTATTGGAACTCCTTGTTAAGGTACTTATTGCGATTTTCCTTGCTCCTGTAATCGGATACGAGGCAATCGTAATCTGCGAGCCGGTGGCATGGTTTATTATGCTTGTTCCGCTGGCCTGGGGAATGTATCGAAGAGGTGTTTTTTCAAGAAAAGATGGGGATGAAATTCCGACGAGACTCATATGAAAAAGAAAAATGTAACACTGTATTACGGCCTTATTATGGCCACATATTCAATAGGATTTGTTACTTTATCAGCCTTTTCAAGCTTATACTTGTTGGATCTGGGATTAAGCAACGGTGCCGTGGGGATACTGCTTGCTGTTGCGGCTATGGTATCCGTGCTGCTTCAGCCAAGTGTGGGCTCCATAATCGATAAAAATCCCAAAGCATCCACAAAACAGATGCTTCTCGTTATGTCCATTCTGATAGTGATTTTCGGAGCCCTTTTGATTTTTGCTCCCTGGAATAACATGGCGGTGTCTGCAACCATATATGGAATCAACGTTATGCTGCTGATGCTGGCACAGCCCTTTTTGAATGCTTTGGGAATGGACGCAATTAACTACGGATATCCCATTAATTTCGGCCTCGGGAGAAGTATGGGTTCCATGGGATACGCCCTCGGCTCTGCGGCTTTCGGAAGAATATCCGTTATGTTTGGCGCAAAAAGTGTGCCGGTAGCCTTTTCAATAGCCTTTTGTGTGCTTTGTCTTTTACTGTATATTTATCCGGTAACAAGAGAAGGAAAGGTGGAAATTCATGAGAAAGCTCAAAAGAAATCAGAAAATCCTTTCTTATTCCTTGCAAAATATAAGCGTATGGCCATTATGCTTATCGGAGTAATGCTTGTATACTTCAGCCATGTGCTCATAAACACCTTCAGCCTCCAGATTGTCACATCAAAGGGCGGAACAAGTTCCGATATGGGAACGGCCTCCTCCATTGCGGCAATATGCGAACTTATCACAATGCTGCTGTTCCCGGTATACATGAAGCGTATCAAGCTTCACAAGATGTTGGCAATATCCTGCGTTTTCTTTGTGTTGAAGACCTTTTTAAGCTACCTGGTAACAAATATGTTTGCATTTTATCTTATTCAGGTTACTCAGATGTATGGATGGGGAATCCTTTACATGGGCATGGTTTATTATGCAAATGACCTGGTTGGAGAGCATGATAAGGCCAGAGGACAGGCATTTGCGGGAATGTCATATACGCTGGCAAGCGTACTGGCCACACTTATCGGTGGTAACATCATTGATTTCCTCGGAGTGGACATGATGCTTATTATCGGTACGGTTTTGGCAATAATCGGAACAGTTATTGTGTGGATAACCATTCAGGATACTACAAAAACGAAAGTGAAAGAGGACAGTGCTGATGTGGCTTAATAATTCAGTCATTTATCAAATATACCCCATCGGTTTTTGCGGTGCTCCATACCATAATGATGGCGTTTGTGAGCCCAGAATCAGAAAGGTGATGGATTGGGCGGACTATTTGCAAGAGCTTGGAATCGGGGCGGTTTTATTTAATCCGGTATTTGAATCGGATAATCATGGCTACGATACAAGAGACTTCAGAATTATTGATACAAGACTTGGCTCCAATGAGGATTTTCGGGATGTATGTAAGTGCCTTCATGACCGTGGAATCAAGGTGATTCTGGACGGAGTTTTTAATCATGTGGGACGCGGCTTCCCCTATTTTAAGGATGTTCAGGAAAAGAAATGGGACAGCCCATATAAGGACTGGTTTCATATTAGTTTTGATGGTAATTCCTGCTATAATGATGGTTTCTGGTACGAGGGATGGGAAGGACACTTCGAGCTGGTAAAGCTTAACCTTCAGAATCCGGCGGTAAGAGATTATCTTTGTGACTGTATCCGCGGCTGGGTTGAGGACTTTGATATAGATGGCTTACGACTAGACGTGGCCTACAGCCTGGACCCCAACTTTATGCGTCACCTTCGTTGGTTTGTCGGGCAGCTTAAGCCTGATTTTGCACTGATTGGAGAGGTGCTTTTCGGTGATTATAATCGTATCGTGAATGACGAAATGCTCCACAGCTGCACGAACTATGAGTGCTACAAGGGCCTCTATTCGGCACTGAATTCCATGAACCTGTTTGAAATAGCTCACTCCCTTCACAGACAGTTTGGTAATGACCAGTGGTGCATATACCGCGGAAAGCATCTTATGACCTTTGCGGATAATCATGATGTGACAAGGCTTGCCTCGATTCTTACAAATAAGAACCACATAAGGGCTGCATACAGAATACTAATGACAATGCCGGGGATTCCGTGCCTCTATTACGGAAGTGAGTGGGGAGCTGAGGGCTGCAAGGGAAAGGACAATGATTACGACCTTAGACCATGCTTTGAAGCACCTCAGAAAAATGACCTTAGCGAATATATAAGAAAACTGGTTGAAATCAGGAAAAACAGTGACGCATTGTGCAATGGCGGATATGAGAACCTGATTATAAAAAATCATCAACTGATGTTCAGAAGAGCCACCGGAAGCGAAGAAGTCATTGTTGTAATAAACGCAGGTGACTATGATTTCACTATGGAACACGGAGCTTTACAGGGCACATTCCGAAACTTGCTTACGGATGAAGAGGAAACTCTTGATGGACGCTGTAATATCAGTGCTTACGGTGTGAAAATTTATAAAAGAGGATAGTAAACATGATACAGACACTATACCCACTGTTTCAACACTGGGCTGACACCGGCTCCGTCTGGCTTTTATCGGATCTGCACTTTGAAGATGCGGACTGTAAGCTTATGGATCCACAATGGATTTCACCGGAAGAGCAGGTGGAAAGAATCAACAGCCTGGTGAAGAAAAACGACACCTTTGTGTGTCTCGGCGACGTGGGGATCGGTATCTATATACCGCAGATTCGTGCTAAGAGAAAAATACTTCTTACCGGAAATCACGATAAGAAGTCAGACTATAAAGAATTATTTGATGAAATATACACAGGGCCTGTATTTATTGCGGACAGGATTCTTCTGTCCCATGAGCCTGTGCCGGGGCTTCCGTGGTGCGTGAACATACACGGACATTGTCACAGCGGAAAGGAGACTTGCGGCGGAGGATGCCGGCATCTGAACCGGGCGGCAAACCTGGTTGATTATTCTCCGGTGAATCTGGGAGAATTGATCAAGGCAGGCTTGCTCTCAGGCATAGATAGTATTCACAGAATTGCTATAGATGCTGCGATTGCTGATCCTGTAAAGAGGAACGACAATCAGGATTAACGATACATTCCGAGGATTTTGTCATATATTCTGCTGCTTTCAAGGGTCATCTCAGGGCTTGCAACATCGCTGGTGAGACGGCCTTCTTTTATGCAGTTGATGGTTTCGATTATTTCGTATTTGAAGCTGGATTTTTCAGGTGCAATATAGTGCTCAACCACATTTTGCTTTTCGTCGTAGAGAATTGCTTCGTTTCCCCAATGAATCTTAGGAACGCGAATAAAGCCCCTGGAGCCGTAGATATATGCGTCTTCGGGAACTACTGCCTGAACTGTTGCCTGGCCGCTGGCAATGGCATTCTCCAGCTGCATGGTGAGATTGATCTGGCAGTCGGTTTTGGTGGGGGCGAGCATAGCCGTGGCTGTGACATCCACGATTTTCTGATCGGCAAAGTAGGGGAGAAGATCGATAAGATAAACTCCCATATCATAAAGGGCACCGCCGGCCAGAGCAGGATTATAGAATCGATCACTATAATCAACAGGTGCAACAAAACCTATTGTACCCTGACAAAGCTTTACATCACCGATTTTTCCTGCCTTAACCCATTCACGTACCTTTTGAGTCTTAGGTAAGAAGCGTGCCCACATGGCTTCCATAAGGAAAAGACCCTTTTCACGGGCAACCTCCTGAGCCTTGATGCATTCAGCCTCAGTGAGAACAAGAGGCTTCTCGCAGAGCACATGCTTGCCTGCTTCGAGGCACTGGAGAATATTATCAAGGTGGTAATTGTGAGTTGTAGCAATATATATTACTTCGATTTCGGGATTGGCGAGCATGCTTTCGTAGTCTCCGTAGTATGCAGGGATATTTTCCTCTTCCGCAAATTTCCTGGCTTTTTCCAAGCTGCTTCTTGATGCTACAGCAACTACCTCAGCCTCGGGGATTTCCCTTGCGGCAGCAGTAAAGGAGTAAGCAATTCGTCCGGGACCCATGATTCCAAATCTCATAACAGACCTCCAAAATTTTTTTTGTATAGATGAATATTATAACTGACTTTTTGCAGGAAAATAGTATAATGTGTGCTGTTAATTGATAATTGCTATTGTAATGGAGTTGAATTGAAATGAATAAAGATCTTACTGTCGGTAATCCTGAAAAGGTGCTTTGGCAATTTTGTCTGCCGCTGTTCGGAAGCATTATTTTTCAGCAGATATATAACATTGCAGACAGTCTTGTTGCCGGCAAGCTTATTAGTGAAGAGGCGCTGGCGGCTGTAGGAAACAGCTATGAAATCACCCTTATTTTTCTGGCCTTTGCTTTCGGATGCAATATGGGATGTTCAGTTACTGTGGCACGCCTTTTCGGTGCCAAAAAGTTGGGAGACATGAAAACGGCGGTGCGTACGTCAATGCTTGCCACTGCGGTGACCTGTGGTATTCTCATGCTGATTGGACTTCTTGGTGGGGCGGGAATGCTGTCACTTATACACACTCCCGATAATATTTATGCGGATTCAAAGCTCTATCTTAATATTTATGTGTGGGGACTGCCCTTTGTGTTCTTTTACAACCTTGCAAATGGTATCTTTTCTGCATTAGGTGATTCCAAAACACCGTTCAGATTCCTCGCCATATCATCAACCGCAAATGTATTTGTGGATATTTTGTTTGTTAAGGTGTTTGATATGCGGGTTGCGGGCGTCGCCTGGGCTACATTTTTGTGTCAGGGAGTGAGCTGCGTAGTATCTATAATTGTCATACTGAGAAGGCTTGCCCGAATAAAGACTTCGGAAACAAGCAGATGGTTTTCACTTCCAATATTCAAAAGCTTTGCGAGCGTAGCTATTCCTACGATTTTTCAACAAAGCTTCATATCCATCGGAAATATTGTTATTCAGCGTATAATAAATGGTTTTGGCTCAGGTGTTATTGCGGGATATTCTGCTTCCATCAAGCTGAATAACCTTGTGATTACATCCTTTACCACTATAGGAAATGGTATTTCCAACTATGCGGCTCAGAATATCGGTGGCGGAAAAATCGAAAGAATCAACGAGGGCTATAAGGCCGGAAAGAAAATGGTATGGATATTGTGCATACCGATGGTGTTGATTTATATGATATTCAGCAAAGGGCTGGTGGGCTTCTTTATGAATGAGCCATCAGCCGATGCTCTTAAAACAGGTGTAATGTTCTTAAGAATTGTGGCGCCATTCTATTTCATTATTTCTGTAAAGCTGGTGGCTGATGGAAATCTCAGGGGCGCCGGGCTTATGAAGAGCTTTATGATAGCCACCTTCAGTGATCTGATATTACGTGTTATACTGGCGTTTGTGTTGTCACGCACCGCTTTGGGTTCAATGGGAATCTGGTGCTCGTGGCCTTTGGGGTGGATTGTTGGATGTGGCCTTAGTGTATACTTTTACAGGAAACATTTTAAGAGGGCTGAGAATATTTTGAATAAATGAAGATGGTATATCTACCACAGTAGAATATAGTAAACACTGAGAATAAAAAAGAAAGACTTGGTACTGACGCCAGGTCCTTCTTTTTTATTGTATGAATTGAATATCAGGTTTGATTCAATTTTTGAAGAAAAATTAAATCATGATTTACTCGGCCTTATACTTCTTAATCTTGCCTCTTAACTGATCTTCGGCAGCGGCAATCTTTTCTGTTTCAACATTTATTTTACTCATTTCTTCTGCCAGCATAACGATGTTATCGGTTGTATCCTGAACGCCGGATTCACACTCGGAAACCGTCTTGGCAATACTGTCAGTATTGATGGCCATCTGCTCAATAAGCTTGGCAACTGATTTAAGATTATTGCTGTAGTTCTGAATGAGATCATCAAGATTTACGGCATCATCAGTATACTGTTCAGCAACCTGCATAAACATATGGTAATCAGGAAGCATATTTTCACCCACAACTCTGAGAAGCTCATTGGAACAGGACATCAGTTCATTAACTGCAGAAACAACTTCGTTACTGATAATCTGAATGTTGCCTGCGGTTGTGCGGCTGCTGTCAGCAAGATTTCTGATTTCGTCTGCGACTACGGCGAAACCCTTACCTGCTTCACCCGCTCTTGCAGCTTCAATTGAGGCGTTCAGAGCCAGAAGATTTGTCTGGGAGGCAATGCTTAAAATGTCCTCCGTCAGATCGTTTATTTTGGAAACCTTTTTGCTCTCTTCGATGCTTTCGGAAATCTTTTCTTTCTGAACCTTTATTACGGCTTCAATGTCTTGTTCCTTCTTGGAAGTCTGTTTTTTCACGTCAGCGGCTTTGGTTATTATACCATGTACGAGGCCGTTTCCTGCATCTACGTCCTTCATTGTTGTAGTAATGTCGTTCTGGATTTCTTCGGCTGAGCTGTTGAGTATTCCGATGTTCTGACTGAGAAGCTCCATGGATGCTGTTAACTCCTGGGCTACAGAGCTTATACTGGAGGCATTTTCTGATGAGGTGCCTACTTTTTTCTGCATAAATGACATGGAACCGAATATATCATTGGAACTGCTGTTTATCTGCATAACCAGTTCGCGGATCTCAGAAAGGAATTTATTGATGTTTCCTGCGATTACCTCAAACTCGGTTCCACTGTTATCTTCAATCTGCTTTGTCAGGTCACCTGAGCCATCTGTCAGGTCGCTGATTTTCTGATTAATCTGCAAGAAGCCCTTGGAGAGAGTTCTTGACACAAGAAGAAGGGCAGCAAGCACAGCGACGAAAACAACACCACAGATAAGGAAAATAAGTGAGCGTATACTGCGCTGACGCTGCTGGACGATATTATAACTTACATCCACACCAACAACGGCGATAACTTCGTTATTGTAGAAGATAGGAGACCAGGCAGTAAGGTGCTGCCCCCATTCGTCTGAAAAAGGAACCTTGTTGCAGCTGGGAGTGCCTTGTAAGGCCAACGTATTATCGTCATCAACTTCAATGTACTCACCGTATTCACCGGGGTCATCCGGGTCTGTATCCAGAATGAAACTGAATTGATTGTTAACAAAACCGGCAATGTAAACGTATTCAACACCACCGTTATGAAGGAAAACAGTCAGCTCTTCGTGAATCTGATCCCAATAAGGGGACTCTTCAGCGTTCTGACAGATATTGTTCATCTTGGCAGGGCTTATGGTCTGGGCTGCACAGTTAGAGATGTTCAAGGCATTTTCACGTATGTCGGCCAACAGCATTGACTCAATTCTGCCTGAAATAACAAATGCGGTAATAACATTACCAATGAGAATAAGCGCTGCTATAATCAGACACATTTTCATGGTAAGACTCATTTTTCGAGTTTTCATTGCAAATACCTCCTTAACGGCTCTATTAATTATTCTATAGCAGATAAATGAATGAAACCATAAAGCAAGTATTAAGAATGATTAAGATTCAAGAAAAGTTGCAAGTATTACGCAAATTTTGGTAAAATTATTGACGCTTTAACTTAGAGAGAGTAAGATTTTAAATACAAAACGCGACAAGGAGCATTTTTAATGAAACGCAAGCTTATAGTAACGACGATTTTAACATTGGCACTTCTCGTTCCCGGATGTGCAGGGAACGGTGAATCTATAATAAACAAACCTGAAGCAACACCGGCACCCCAGCAGAATCAGGTTCTTGATATGAACCGAGTGGTAGATAACCTGAATTTCCTTAAGGATGCGGATAAAGCATCTTTGGAAGCAGAGGCGGATGCACTGAGTGAAAAGGCAGATTTTGACTTCGTGATTTTTACCGAGGGAGATCTTGCCGGAAAAACCGAAAATGAGAGAGCATATGACTTCTTCTATGACGGAGGATACGGAATAGGAAAGAACCGTGACGGTATAATGCTTTTCAGATGTAAGAATGAAAGCAATAACTCTGTATTCGTTTTAAGAAACGGAAGTGCCACAAGCAGCATTTCCGATGAATACATGGGAATAATGTATGACCGCATTATTGATAGAATCAAAGCAGGCGATGAGGCCGGAGCATATCGTACATTTGTTGCGGTTGCATACGAGGCCGTAAACTACTACAAAAACACAGGAAGTGCGTTGGATAAGCCTTCTGAAATCGTGGCAGAGCCCACACCTGAAGCAACAGCGGCACCTGAACCTGAAGCAACAGCGACACCTGAACCTGAAGCAACAGCTACGCCGGAGCCGACACCTGAACCTACTGCAACACCTGAGCCCACAGCTACAAGTACTCCCACTCCTGTTCCTACGGCTACAAACACACCCAAGCCCGCAGCAACAGCTACTCCAAAGGTTGAAAAGGATACAAACGGTCCGACTGTATCAGCTAAGACTTATAAAGTTGATAGTTCAAGCATAAGCGTGTACGAGAACGTAAAAGTATCAGTAAAGATTGAAGATAATTCAGGAGTTGCTGAGGCTTATGTAGTATACATGAATGCACTTTCCGATAAAGAAACTGTTGTCGAGCTTAACTACAATTCAAAGACAAAGCTTTATGAAGGCTACTTTGGCGTTTATTCACAGATGGATGCTACACCATGGTTTATTGATTATATCTACGCAAAGGATAAGAAGGGCAACGAAACAAAGCTTTGCAACACTGCACTTGCATTCAATGCCACCGGTGCTGACCTGAGCGAAGGCGATATTTACGTAACGGGAATGGAATATTGATGGCCGGAAAAATGAAGGTATATAGTGAGGCCACTGTACGAGAGAATTACAGAAGGCTTACAAAGCTCCTCATAGAAAAAGGACTTACAATAACTACTATGGAATCGGCCACATCAGGCCAGATTGCTTCGCTGATTACTGATACTGAAGGTGCATCAGCTATTATAAAGGGTGCATACATAACCTATTCAAATGAGGGAAAGATTCAGCATGGCGTGCCTGCTGAAATAATCGAGAAATATTCAGTATACTCAAAAGAAACGGCGACAGCCATGGCAGAAGCGTGTGCTGCCTCGTATAAAGCCGATATAGGAATAGGAATCACGGGGACTATGGGGAACGTGGACCCGGATAATAAAGAAGCCTCGGTGCCCGGTGTAGTGTATTTTGCAATATGCTTGAGAGGCGTTACAAAAGCGTACTGCAAGAGGCTTGCTCCTCAGACCTCCAGATTAATGTATAAGCTGGCGGTGGCGGAAGAGCTGTATGATGAACTGATTAAGCTGATATAACAAAAAAAGAAGCCTGAACGCTGCGGTTCAGGCTTCTGATTTTTTCTATTAAACTTCGTCAATCTTGAATCTCTTGATTGTCTTAAGGAGTGATTCTGCTCTGTCATCGATTTCTGTAATCATGCTCTCGATGCCCTGAGTAGCTTCAGCCATCTCGACTGTTCTGTCTGCGATTTCACCAACACCAACGTTTGTCTCAGAAAGAGTAGCGTTGATTTCGGAAATAGCTGTTGTAATAACATCAACGTTCTGGTTGAGCTCGCCAATGGAAGAAATGAATGTATCCATTGTATCTCCGAATGCTCCCGCATCAGCTACATACTGTTCACCAACCTTAGTGAATTCACCGAACTCCTCAGTAACAAGCTTGTTGATGAAGTCTGTTGTGGAAGCCATTGTATTAAGCATATCCTTAACTGCTTCTTTAATGTCTGCTACGATGCTTACGATATTGGAAACAGCTACTGTGGAGTCGGAAGCAAGCTTACCGATTTCATCAGCTACAACTGCAAAGCCACGACCCTGGTCGCCTGCTCTTGCTGCCTCGATGGAAGCGTTGAGAGAGAGGAGTGCTGTCTGAGAAGCAATCTCTGAAATAGTATCTGTAAGTGCTGTGATTCTGTTAACTGCTTCAGCTCTTTCTGTAGCACGCTTAACCTGAAGCTGTACATCTGCAAGCATTGTTTCTGCTTTCTTTGTTGCTTCCTGTGACTGTTTTCCAAGACCCTGTGCACGAGCGAGGATTTCTGCGGATGCCTGTCTGCTTTCCTTAGCAACATTGTCAAGGCTGTTAGCCTGATCGTTAACCATATCAACACGATCCTTGATACGTGCTGTTGTATCAGCGATATTATTCATACCTGCTGAAAGCTCCTGAGTAACTGCGGAGTTGTCTGCGGATGCCTCAGAAACTGCAGTAGCACTTGTCTTGATCTTTGCGGAGTCAACCTTAAGTGTTTCACTCTCTGACTTAAGTTCTGTAATAACTCCATTGAGCTGTGCTCTTACTTCTAAAAGCGATCTGGAAATATCACCACATTCATCACGACGATTTGCCATTTCTGTGATTGTTTCATTTTCAGATACATCAAGGCTTGCGATACGTCCTGCACCGACAACAACCTTTGAGTAAGGCTTGGAAGCTGCCATACTGAAGATTACGCCTGCAACGATGAGGAATACCATACAAACTGCGATTGTAACGTAAAGAGAAGTCTTCATAGGAGTGATAACTGCTTTAACATCCTTAAGATCGCAAGTAACAACTACAATCTTAAAATCAGAAGTGATGTAATAGCCTGCCAGCTTATCCTCACCGTTGAAAACGTACTGAATACATTCATGCTGACCGGACTTAGCCTTGTTAGAAGCGATATCAGCAACAAGACCCTTTACAGCGGCATTGGATACCGGATTACCAACCTTATCCTTTGTGGGGTGATAAAGCATTGTACCTTCTTTATCAACAACGTATACATAGCTTGAAGCAAAACCGGAAACCTTTACGCCGGCAAGTGCTGCATTGTACTCATCGTATGTAAGTGTTCCCTTACTGTCAATAAATGTACCATAACCTGCTGCTGTGTTGTCCATGCCCTGCTTAACAGCATCTGTTACAACCTGTGATGATTTTGATCCGGAAATTCCGATTGATACAAAACCGATTACAAGGGCTGTAACGATAATCGATAATACTAATCTCTCACGTAACCCAAACTTCATAAAAATACCTCCATGTACTTATAAAAATGCGGAATAGCTATGAAAATTTTACCATCATATGCCGTGTACACCAATTAATGAAGTATAAAATGATGTGCTAAATGATGAAGAAACTATAAACAATAGACTAAAGAAGTGCAAAAGCTCATATTTTCAGCGATTCAGCGATTGAAAAAAATGGATTTTGAATATAATATATGCAAAAAAAAGGAGTAGGGAACGATGATTGTAAAAGAGAGACGATATGAACTGGATAACCATGAGCTTATTTTAAGAAGTCCCAGGAAAGAGGACGCAAAGGTTCTGGTTGATTACCTTCTTAATGTGAGTGCTGAAACGCCATATCTCCTGAACGAGCCGGAGGATGTAGCCGGAATGACAATAGAAGGGGAAGAAAAGTGGATAGATAGATGTAATACAGAAGAAAGAGGCTGCGTTATTGTTGCTTATTATGATGGCGAGTATGCAGGTAATTGCTGCATCACGGAGAACAGGAAGATGCGTCTGCTTCACAGAGGCGGTGTCGGTATTGCCTTGTATCAGAAATACTGCGGTCTCGGCATAGGCAAGCTGATGATGCAGATGTTGTTTGACACTGCAAAGGAAATCGGATTGGAACAGCTGGAACTTGAAGTAATTGCGGGAAATGACAGGGCACTTTCTTTATATAAGAAATTCGGATTTGTTGAGTACGGAAGATTTCCCAATAATATGAAATACAAAGATGGTACATATGCTGATGCAATCTGGATGATGGCCAAGGTGCAGTAGGAGACATTATGACGACACACACAAGAAAAACTTATGTAATCGGACACAAAAATCCTGATACGGATTCTGTATGTTCTGCAATTGCTTATGCGTATCTGAAGAATCAGATTAACCACACAGATACATTTATCCCAAAATGTGCCGGAGAACTTAATTCGGAAACAACCTTTGTTCTGAAGGAATTCGGCGTGCCGGAGCCTGAATTCGTGGCTGATATAAGTACTCAGGTTAAGGATATAGAAATTCGAGAGACAGCGGGCGTCAGTGGCTCTCTCTCATTAAAGAAAGCCTACAACCTCATGCAGGAGGCGGGTGTAGTAACACTTCCCATTACAGAAGATGAAGAACTTAAAGGATTAATAACGATTAACGACATCGCAACATCATATATGGACGCCTATGACAGCGAAGTAATTGCCAAGGCCGGAACTCCCTATAAGAATATAGTGGACACTCTGGAAGCAGAAATGCTTGTGGGCGACGAGAATGGTGTGTTCGATACAGGAAAAGTGCTTGTTGCGGCAGCTTCTCCGGACATTATGGAGAACTATATCGAGCCGCATGACCTTGTCATCATGGGAAACCGTTATGAAATGCAGCTCTGTGCCATTGAAATGGATGCGGGATGCATTGTAATCTGTGAAAATGCACCGGTTTCTAAAACCATTATGAGACTTGCGGAGGAAAATCATTGCACCGTACTTTGTACCCCCTATGATACTTACACGGTTGCAAGGCTGATTAACCAAAGCATGCCCGTTGAGCATTTCATGACAAAGGAAAAAATTGATATTTTCAGAACAACAGACTTTGTTGATGAAATAAAGGAAGTTATGGCAAAGAAGAGAAACCGTGATTTCCCCATTCTTGATTCAAATGGTAAGTACAGAGGAATGATATCCAGACGTAATCTCCTTGATATGCAGAGACGCCAGGTTATTCTGGTGGATCATAATGAAAAAACTCAGGCGGCTGATGGAATTGAAAATGCAGAAATAATTGAGATTATTGACCATCATCGTCTTGGAACAATGGAAACGATTACTCCGGTTTTCTTCAGAAACCAGCCGTTGGGCTGTACAGCTACAATAGTTTACCATATGTTCCTGGAGCAGGGTGTAGAGGTTACGAAAACGTTTGCGGGACTTTTGTGTGCCGCAATTCTGTCGGATACTTTGTTTTATCGTTCGCCTACATGTACCAATCTGGACAAGGAGGCAGCGGAAAAACTGGCCGCAATCGCCGGCATAAACACAGCGGAATTTGCCAACAGAATGTTCCTTGCTGCCAGTGATCTTTCAAATAAGTCGGATGAGGAACTTCTGTTTAACGATTTTAAGAAATTCAACATGGAAGGCCGTGTAATGGGCGTTTCACAGCTTTCATCGGTTAATCAGAGTGAGCTGGATCAGATGAAAACCCGACTTAAAGACAAGCTTGGAGATGTGCTTAAATCGCAGAACCTTGATTACTTTCTGCTTATGGTTACCAACATAATGGAAGAGCAGACGGAACTGCTTTATGTTGGAGAAGATGCTGACAGTATGCTTGAAAGTGCGTTTGACGTCAAGGCGGAAAACGGAGCAGTTGCACTTAAGGGCGTGGTATCCAGAAAAAAGCAGCTGGTTCCCGAGATTTTAAGGCTTTTCCAGAACACATAAAAAGTTTACGAAAACGTTTAAGTTTTGTGTTGCTATTTTTCACCTTTTACATTATAATGGGGTCAGCTGACTGGGCGATTAGTTCTATCGTCCTATAAATGTGAGAAGATATTGTTAATATGGAGGAACACAATTATGAAGTTTGGACGCTTCGATGACGCAAATCGTGAGTACATCATCACGACTCCCAAAACACCGCTTCCCTGGATCAATTACCTGGGAACAAATTCATTTTTCTCTTTGATTTCCAATACTTGTGGTGGCTACACATTCTACAAAGATGCGAAGCTCCTTCGTATGACACGTTATCGTTACAACGATACTTCCGTGGACGTTAACGGAAAGTATTTCTACGTAAAAGACGGAGATACAGTCTGGAATCCCGGCTGGGCACCTATGAGAGTAGACCTTGACGAGTATGAGTGCCGTCACGGTATCGGCTACAGTAAGTTCCACGGTGCAAAGAATGCGGTAAGTGCTGACATTCTTACTTTCGTACCCACAAATGACAACTGCGAAGTATCCCGCATCACTCTTAAAAACAACTCTGCAGCAACAAAGAACCTCACTCTCTTCTCATACGTTGAGTGGTGCCTCTGGAATGCAGACGATGATATGAAGAACTACCAGAGAAACCTTTCCACAGGTGAGGTTGAAGTTGTAGATTCCACAATTTTCCATAAGACAGAATATCGTGAAAGACGTAACCATTATGCTATTTATTCCGTAAACACAAAGGTTGACGGTTTTGATACAAGCCGTGATGCGTTTACAGGTGCATATTGGAGAAGTGCTTGCAACCCTGAGGTTGTTGAAACAGGTAAGTGCACAAACTCTGTTGCTTCCGGCTGGTATCCTATTGCATCCCATCAGATTAACGTAACTCTCGCTCCCGGTGAGGAAAAGAGCTACATCTTCGTCCTCGGCTATATTGAGAATCCTGTTGAAGACAAGTGGGAGAGCTACGGCATCATCAACAAGAAGCCTGCTTACGCTATGCTTGACAAGTTCAAGACAGACGAGCAGTTCTTCAAGGCATTTGATGAACTTAATGCATATTGGGATGATCTTCTTTCCAAGTTTACTGTAAAGACTCAGAACGAGCGCGTAAATCGTATGCTGAACATCTGGAACCAGTATCAGTGTATGGTTACATTCAATATGTCACGTTCAGCTTCCTACTACGAGACAGGTATCGGCCGTGGTATGGGCTTCAGAGATTCCTGCCAGGACCTTCTTGGTTTCGTTCATCTCATTCCTGACCGTGCAAGAGAAAGAATCATCGATATTGCTTCCACACAGTTTGAGGACGGCTCCGCATACCATCAGTATCAGCCCCTCACAAAGAAGGGAAATGCAGATATCGGTTCAGGCTTTAACGATGACCCTCTCTGGCTCATTGCAGGCACATCAGCATATGTAAGAGAAACAGGCGACTACTCAATTCTCCATGAGATGGTTCCTTTCGATAACGATGCTTCCAAGGCTACACCTCTTATGAATCACCTTAAGAGATCCCTTGATTATATAGTAAATCACAAAGGTCCCCATAAGCTTCCTCTTATCGGACGTGCTGACTGGAATGACTGCCTTAACCTTAACTGCTTCTCTGAGGTTCCCGGCGAATCCTTCCAGACATTCGGACCTTCTGAAGGCCCCGTTGCAGAATCAGTATTTATCGGCGGTATGTTTGTTAAGTACGGCGAAGAGTATGCTCAGCTTTGCGAAGTTCTCGGTGATACTGCCGAGGCTGCATATGCAAGAGCAGAAGTTGAAAAGATCCGCGCTGCCGTTGAGGATGCAGGTTGGGATGGCGAATGGTTTGTAAGAGCATATGATGCATATTCCAACAAGGTTGGCTCCAAGGAATGTGAAGAAGGACAGATTTATATTGAGCCTCAGGGCTTCTGCGTAATGGCCGGCATCGGTGTTGAAGACGGAAAAGCAATAAAGGCTCTTGACTCAGTAAAAGAAAAGTTAGATACTGATTACGGTATCATGATTCTCCAGCCAGCATATACTCGCTATCATGTTGAGCTTGGTGAAATCTCCAGCTACCCGCCCGGATACAAGGAGAACGCAGGTATTTTCTGCCATAACAATCCTTGGGTATCAATCGCTGAAACCGTTGTTGGCCGTGGTGACAGAGCTTTCGAAATCTATAAGAAAACCTGTCCCGCATATACAGAGGACTTCTCTGAGATTCACGCAACAGAGCCTTACGTATACTCACAGATGGTTGCAGGCCGTGACGCAAAATTCCATGGACAGGGCAAGAACAGCTGGCTTACAGGTACCGCTGCATGGACATTTGTAAACATTTCACAGTACATCATCGGTGTATATCCTACTCATACAGGTCTTTCCATCAATCCTTGTGTACCTAAGGACTTTGGCGATTTTGAAATCACAAGAAAGTTCCGTGGCTGCACATACAACGTATCCGTTAAGACAAACGGCGTTGAAAAGGGTGTTAAGAAGATCATCGTAGATGGTAAGGAATTCGACGGAAACGTTATACCTTATGAGGAGGGCAAGACACAGGTTACTGTTGAAGTAATCATGGGGTAATTGCTTATGAAATATGATTTTTCCGAACTGGAAAAGAGGGCACAGGAATTAATCAGTAACGTTGCTGATGGCATTGAAGAGGGAGCGAAGAAGGTTGTTAATAACCTTGCGGAAAATCCTCGTTTCAATGTTCATGATGCGAACAGAAACCGTTATATGCTTAAGGGCCGCTATGCGACAAAGGGCTATGACTGGTGGTGGCACAGCTTTACAGGCGTGAATGCCAGAACCAGAGAGGAAAAAGCGTTTTTCGTAGAATATTTTATAATTAATCCCGGCCTGGCTGAGGACGAGCCTGTTCTCGGCCAGCTGCCGGAAAATATAATCAACGGCAAAAGACCTTCATACTTTATGGTGAAGGCCGGTGCATGGGGAAAAGATGCAAAGCAGCTTCACAGATTCTTTTCCGTTAAGGATGTGAAAATTGCCGAGGATGGTCCCTTTTCATTACAGGTTGCCAACTGCTATGCCGATGATAATCGCATAAGCGGGTCCGTATCCGTGGATGATAATGATGCCATCACACGTCCTGAACTTATGACTAACGCGGGAACCATGAAATGGAGCCTTTCCGTGGATAAAAAAATAGCCTACAATGTGGGCTACGGCACATCAAAGCCGTTAAGAGACACCAACGCCTTTGAAATGTATTGGCATGCAGAAGGTATGAAGACAGAGTACTCCGGAACGGTTGAGCTGGATGGAGAACTCTATTTTGTGTCTCCAGAGACTTGCTATGGCTATTCTGATAAAAATTGGGGTGCGGATTTCACTTCTCCGTGGATCTGGTTATCCTCCAATAATCTTATATCCAATACCACAGGAAAACGTCTCACCAATTCGGTTTTTGATATTGGAGGAGGCCGTCCCAAGGCTTTTGGCCTGGAATTTGATAAAAAGCTCCTTGGTGCTATGTACTATGAGGGCGAAGAAATGGAGTTCAACTTCTCTAAAGCGTGGATGAACCCCAAAACAAAATTCAACTGTTCTGAAACCGACGAAGAGATAATCTGGCATGTGGAACAGGAAAACAGTGCATACGTGATGCAGACATGCATTCACTGCAAGAAGTCTGAAATGCTTCTTATCAACTACGAGGCACCCGATGGGTCCAAGAAGCATAACCGTCTTTGGAACGGCGGAACCGGTGAAGGCTGGCTCAGACTCTATAAAAAAGAAAATGGTGAGAAGGTTCTGATTGACGTTATTAATGCTAAGAACGTCGGATGCGAATGGGGAGAATTTTGCTGATGAGTAAAGAACTTTACTTTTATGAAACGCACTTGCACACTGCTGAGGCAAGTGCGTGTTCTAATTGTCCGGGAGCGGACTACGTACAGAAATACAAAGAAACAGGATTTGCTGGTATTTTCGTTACCGACCACTTTTTCAACGGAAATTCCGGTGTTCCCAGAGATCTTCCTTGGGATCAGATGGTGGATATTTACTGCAGCGGCTACGAAAACGCAAAAGCGGCAGGGGATAAGATTGGTCTCGATGTATTTTTTGGACTTGAGGTCAATTTCCGAGGAGACGAGTATCTCATTTATGGACCTGACAAGGCATGGCTTAAGGCACATCCGGACATTATGGGCTGGTCTCATGAAAAGCTCCGCGAAGAGGTGCATAAAATCGGTGGGGCAATGATTCAGGCTCACCCTTACAGAGATCGTGGATATCTGGAAAAAATACGAGTGCATGCCCATCATGCAGATGCGTTTGAGGTTCACAATTCCGGCAATCTTCCATACTGTGATCAGTATGGCTACCAGTATGCAAAGCAGCATGGAATGATGATGACTTCCGGCTCTGATATTCATAGAGTGAGTGATCTTGAAAAGAACAGCTATGGTGGTGTATGCTTTACATCAAAGATTGAAAGCTCTAAGGACTACGCAGGTAGAATCAAGAGCGCGAAGGGCATTGTTCCTATCCTTGGAAATGAAGTGGTAAGAGATAACAGCCTTGCTCCTGAAATCGGGGAAGGCTTCTACGGATTTATTACATATGCTGACAGACTTATTCCGAATCCAAATCAGGAATGGACTAAGCCTGTATGTATTACCAACGAAAACGGCGAAGAAGTAGATGTAAATCCGGCTGATACAATTGATTGGAGTAAAATATGAAAATAGCACTGATCATAATTATAGTGATTTTAGCCCTTGCAGTGATTACTTTTCTGGCGGGCCTGTGCTACCTTGCAAGCTTTGTTTCTCTTCCGAAGGGAAAGATGGGACCAAGCAGAGAATGGGAAGAAAAATTCAATTTCTGGAGAGACTTCGACAAGCGTAGAACTGTGCAATATCAAATAAAAAGCTTTGACGGATATGAGCTTCATGTGGAGTATGTGCCAAATGAAAGTGCTCCGGATCCGAAGAAATTCGTGATTATTTCTCACGGCTATACATCTACAAGATACGGTGCACTGAAGTACCTTAACAAGTGGATGGAACTGGGCTATAACTGCGTAATATATGATGACCGTCACCACGGAATGAACAGAGCAGATTTCTTTACACCATGCACTCTTGGAGTGAAAGAATCAAAAGATCTTATGGCGGTTATTGATGATACCTACAGACGCTATGGTGAGGATATTTACTTGGGACTTCATGGAGAATCCATGGGTTCAGCTCTTCAGATCACCGCACTGAAATATAAACCCAAGGTACACTTTATATTTAACGACTGCGGCTTTGCAGAAGTGACCAATGTACTGAAAGTCGGAATGTGCGATATTTTTCACCTGCCCGGCTGGCTCATATACCCTGCATCCTTTGTGTGCACTATTCTTTACGGATGGAGCTTCACAAAAAATCGCCCGATCGATTCACTTAAGGATAATACTATTCCCATATGTTTTATTCACGGCGAAGATGATGATTTTATAAGATGCAGCAACAGCAAAGAAATGGCAGCAGCAAATCCTGCGTACAGCGAACTGCACCTGTTTCCGGGAGCAAAACACGCAGAATCAATGTATAAAGACGAGCCACGCTATCTGGAAATAATGAAAGCTTTTTTGAACAAAGTTTACGAGATGGAAGGGAACTCTTGCGAATAATAATGCAAGAAAATACGAAGATTTATATTGTTTTGAATTGTTTGTACAATTCATGAAATATTCGTAACTTTGTTTTTTAAAATATTGTTGACAAGTGCAATAATGCGTAGTATACTGTCGCTTGTGTTCGAGAGAACAAATGCGGAAGTGCTGGAATTGGCAGACAGGCATGACTAAGGATCATGTGTCAAAACGACGTGAGGGTTCAAGTCCCTTCTTCCGCAGGAAGAGTTGAGAAGTCATTGACTTCTCATTTTTTTTTGCCAAAACCGAAAAAGTTAATAAAAAATCCATATTGATGAAACTTATAATATCAATTCTTAAACTCGTTGATGGTGGGAGAAATGCCATGATATAATAACCGGACACTATAGTGGCGTATTAGAATCAATGCGAAGGAATACTTGGTATGAAATCATTAATTCAGAGGTTTATGAATAAAACCGTCAATGCTCATAAGACAGTTCGCAGCCTGTATATTATCGGCTCTTCAATTCTGTTGTTTTCATTTATCGGCATGTTGGGCGGATCGATTATCTGGAGAAATAAGTTGGATCAACGACAGATGGAGGAACATATTCTGCAGTTATCTGACGTAACAACCAGTTATGTGGACGACATATTAACTGCTTATCGTTCCTCAATCGAAGTATATGCAACTTTATATGGAACATCATTGGAGTCTCCTGAGGTTGATTTAGAGCTGCTTGCAAGGATTGAAGCCCATACAAGCTTTGATTGGATTCGTTTTATTGACCATAATGGTAAAGACTATGCAAGTGACGGTACGACGGCAAACTGCTTTGACAGAGAGTACTTTCAGAAGGGAATAAAGGGAGAGTCAGGTATTGATGTGGTTTTGCATTCAAGAATCAACAGCCAGAAGCTGATTGGTTTTTATGCACCGGTACACTATGATGGTAAGATTGTAGGCATTCTGGTAGGCTTTTTGGCGGAGAAAAAGATTTCAAGCATATTGGAATCCAGTATAGAAAAGTATCCGGTAGACTCATACATTGTCAGAAATGATGGTATGGTTCTTGGGCAGAGTAATGCTGAAGGAATGATAAAGTACGAAAACATACGCGACATGTATGATTTGATTCTTTCTAAAAGGGAAAGAAATGAAGTTGAAGAAGCAATAAATAGTAAAGGTAACGCACACTTCAGCTACAAGGGAGGGACCGCTAATTCTCTGGGCTATATTAATCCGGTGGAAAGCACTGAGTGGGTGCTGGTACAGTTTTATCCATCGCAGGCATTTGAAAATTACCAAAGAGCAACAAGACGATCCTTCGAAGTATTGGGCCTGCTTTTGCTGGTAATCATTGTTATTTCTACCATTTTATTCAGACGTGCCTCAGCAATTGAATCAGCACTAGAGGCTGATGAAAGAATAAACAAAGAGCGTGAAAAGAACAAAATAGAACTGCAATTGCTTGCTGCATCTGCAAGGTCAGTATATCCGTTCATCATGTATAAGAATCTTACAAGTAATGCTATCAGAATTCAAAATAATGATATGCAGAACACGGAAGGTAACAATGTATCAGATAGTGATAAGATGATGGAACTTGTTATGCAGACTATTCCGGATGAGCAGGATCGACAAAATTTCATCAGTACGTTTTCAAATGAGCATTTGCTGGAAGCGTATAAAGAAGGTAAAGACAAATTCTCCTGCAGATTACGTCAGATACATCCTGACGGGGTGCATTGGGTTGAAACAACAGTAATCACCCTTGAGGGCGAAGATGGTGACGTATATGCCGTTTCCATGACTCGTTTTGTGGATGATGAGGTTGCTCAGAATGAAGAACTGGCAAACGCCAAAAACGAAGCTGACGTTGCAAACAGGGCAAAGTCCGAGTTCCTGGCCAATATGTCTCATGAAATCAGAACGCCTATAAATGCAATCATTGGAATGAACACAATGATAAGCAGAAATACAAATCAGGAAAGCATAAGAGAATATGCCGAAAATGCCGGAAGAGCAAGTAAAACCTTATTATCATTGATAAATGATATTCTGGATTTCTCAAAGATTGAGTCAGGTAAGATGGAAATCATTCCTTCTGAATATGCACTCGATTCCATGCTGAACGATTTGATTAACATGGTTAAAGATAAGGCGGAAGCAAAGGGCCTGAAGTTCAATGTGAGGGTTAATGCCGGCACTCCGACAAGGCTTGAAGGCGATGAAAACAGAATTAAACAGATTATACTGAACCTGCTGAATAATGCGGTTAAGTATACCGGTTCCGGAGAAGTGTGCCTCAATGTTGATTATGAGAATGTAAGCGATGATACAACTGTACTGAAGGTGCACGTAAAAGACACAGGAATAGGAATAAAGCAGGAGGATATGGAAAAGCTGTTTTCTCCTTTTGTCAGACTTGATGAGAGAAGAAACATGAATATTGAAGGAACCGGCCTTGGAATCAGCATTACCAAGAACCTGTTGATGCTGATGGACAGCAGTCTGCAGGTTAAGAGCGTTTATGGACAAGGCTCTGAATTCTCCTTTGAATTAAAACAAAGAAGAATTGATGATACTCCTATAGGCAATTTTGAACAAAGAAGAAACAAGAGTGTTGTAAGTTCCGGTGAAGACAAGGAAAGCTATCATGCACCTGATGCAAAACTGCTGATTGTGGATGATGTTGAAATGAATCTTTTAGTTGCGAAAGAACTATTAAAGCGTATTGAGGTGGGCGTTACCACCTGCAGCAGCGGTCAGGAAGCCATTGAACTGGCAGAAGGAAACCAGTACGACGTTATTTTCATCGATTCCATGATGCCTGTGATGGATGGAATCACAACTCTGAAAGAAATAAGGACAAAATGCCCGCTGAATGCAAATACGCCATGCATTTGCCTGACTGCGGACGCGATAAGCGGAAGCAGAGACAGATATATCAGAGAAGGATTTAATGACTATTTGTCAAAGCCAATTGAAGCAAAGAAGCTTGAGAAAAAAGTTAAAAAATATCTGCCGAAGGAAAAGATTATTGAAATTGATAATACAGTAATCGAAAAGAATAACGAAAACCACGAAGGCGGAGAACAGGCCATGGATGTTTGGGCCAAGCTCAGAAGCATTCCTGATATTTCGGTGGATGATGGTGTTCGAGATGCCGGAGGTGAAGAACTTTACCTCAAGGTGTGCCGGAACTTTTGTGAAACATCACAAGTCAGAATTCAGATGCTGTCTGACCTTTTCGCAAATGAGAATGTGAGCGATTACGCAATTCAGGCACACGCATTAAAAAGCTCATCAAGATTGATTGGAGCAAAAAATCTATCCGAAAAAGCATTTGAACTTGAAATGGCCGGAAAGAAGGGCGACTGGAATACAATACTTGACAATCACAAAATATTAGTGGATGATTATACTAAGATCGCAAAAAAACTGGACGAGATTTTTAATGCAGAGCAAAAAGACAAAACGGAGATTTCTAAAAAACGTTTAGTGCGAACCCTTAAAGAATTGCAAGGAGCAATAGAAACATATGACGATGATGTGGCAATGATGATTGTAAATGATCTTGAGAATTATAAATTGCCGTCAGACTTCGAAAAAGAGTGCAGCTTGTTAAAAGTGCATATGGCAGAACTAAATCGAACCGAAATGCTCAGAATAATTGAGGCGTACATTAAAGAGTGAAGAAGGCTGGTAGAATAAATGGATAAGAATGTATTGATAATCGACTTCAGCAAATCTTTCTTAGTTAAGGGAATTGTAAGTGCACTGAATGAATTACGTTATACAGTACAGACAACTGACCTGAATAAGGAATGGGTAAACAATAACAGAAATAATCTGCCGGATATAATCCTTTTCTTTGCCGATGAGGATTGCTTTGAGGAAATGAACAAAATAGATCTGTTCAAGACCATTTGCACAGAGAACGGTAAAAAAATAATCCCCATGGGATTTGCCGAGGATCTTGAAAAAATAAGAGTTCTGTTCAATAAAAACATCTTATGCGAGTTCGAACGTCCAATAAATACAAAGGAAATAGTTGACAGAATCTGTGCCATTTACAATGGAAATTACGACGAAGAAGAAAAAAAGAAACACATTCTCGTAGTTGATGATTCCGGTACGATGTTAAATACCATTAAAGGCTGGCTTGAGGATAGCTACAGGATTTCATTGGTTAGCTCTGCTTTCGATGCAATTGCCTTCTTATCAAAAATGGTTCCTGACTTAATTCTGTTGGACTATGAAATGCCCGATTGCTCCGGGGCACAGCTGCTTAAAATGCTCAGAGGACACTCGACCACAAAGAAAACTCCGGTTATTTTCCTTACCGCGATATCTGACAGAGAGAGCATTACTGATGTGCTCGATCTTAAGCCGGAGGGCTATTTGCTGAAAACAATGCCAAAAGAAAAGATAGTTTCTTATATAGACAACTTTTTCAAGAATTACAAAGCACTGTAGCTTTGATTAATGGAGGTATGAAAATGGCAGTAAATACAATTGACGCAGAAGACGATCAGTTTGCGTATCGCTATGATACACAGCTTCTGATTGAACGTAGGGATAAGGACTTGGATGAGGACGAGATAGCTGACTACATTTCCGAAAATATTGAGGGCAACAGCCTCATAGCAGCCGGGGATGAGGATCTTGTCAAGATTCATTTCCACACAAACGAGCCCTGGAAAATCCTCGAATACTGCAGTAAAATCGGTGAGATCTATGATATAGTTGTAGAGGATATGATCAGACAGGCTAACGGACTTCAGGGCTAGGCTATGGACGTTAATGAGTATCAGAAACTGGCAATGACTACCCTGAACCCCGAACTGTCAAAACGAGACGTGCTGATTAACAGCGTTATGGGATTATGCGGAGAATCAGGTGAGGCAATCGACATAGTTAAGAAGTGGATGGCCCAGGGGCATGAGCTGGATAAAGAACACCTGAAAAAGGAATTGGGTGATGTGGCCTGGTATCTGGCTGAAGCAGCCACCGCACTGGACGTATCACTCGAAGAAATTCTCGAAGCCAATATTGATAAACTTAAGAAACGGTATCCCGAGGGATTCGATTCCGAAAAATCAATTGGAAGAAAAGAGTAATAAAACAACAGGCTTAAGTTTTACCGATTTTGGCAGAGCTTACGCCTGTTTTCTTGTTTATTACATCTTTTTTTATTTTACACCACAGTCGACAAATGAATATCACCGTTCAGCAAATCAATAATCCTCGTCAATGGCGTCCTCGTTGGGAACAATTTCTTCGGAGCTTTCGCCGGTGGTTTTTTGGAATTTTTTGAGAAATCCTTCAATCTTTCTTTTGCCCTTTGTTGATACGTCAGCCATTTTGGGAGCACTGTGGACTTCGATGTTCACGCTGGAGTCCGCCGGGCTTGATTCCGGCATATCATCGGTTTCGGAAAGGGCTTCTATGGCAGTTACTTCACCTACAAATGTGGACTTGATCTCTTCACGACGTTCATCCATCTTGCGTTCCGCATCTGATTTTTTCTTTTCCTTGAGTTCTTCAATGATTCTAAGGTACATTTGTGATTCACTCATACCTGAAAGCATTGTTGTGAGTTCGGATTCGTCTTTCTCAAGACGGGCAAGCTTTTCTTCGTAGTTGGAGATGAGCTCGCTGTATTCCTGTCTGACTTTTAAGTAGGAATACTCCAGAGAATTACGCATGGACAAAATAGCATCATCCATATATACAAGAGAGGCTGCATAAATATCCTGAGCCCTGTCCATCGCATCCTGCTTGATGTCCGAAGCCTGTCGCTCAGCCGCAGAAAGTGCCCTTGCTTTAGCCTCCTTTGTTGCCTCGTATTGTTCGCAAACATCAAAAACAGCATGATTTAACTCATCCAGAAGTGATAACAGACGCTTTTTGGAAACTATAACATCCTCGCCGGAATATGCGCTTTCTTTGCAGTTGGCGAGATAGATGTGTATTTTTTTCATGATTTCTTCGATTTTTTCCGGCATATGTTACCTCTGCTTTCTGTAGATGAAGAATCTGACGGAGGGAACATTAAAAGATGATCCTTCGTCCTCGTACTTATATGTTACGGTCATAACAGACGGAATCAGACTGTCACCGTCTGTAATCACTGTATTGATGGCCTGAGTCATTGTGTATTTTCCGTCACTTCGGGTTTCGAAGCTGATTTCGTCGGGGCGGTTCAAAGTATGATTTGCGTAAAGCTTATCAACCTGTGTATTGTAATTATATGTGATTTCAATTTTAATATTCCGAATGTTGCCGGAACTGTAAATAATCTTGAAATATGAATCTTTTACTTCGAAGGTTGTGGTGTCAAGAAACTTAGGCAGTGCGACACTGTACTCTCCCATGGGTGTTGCCTCAAACATTTCAGGAGTATCCACATCGTCCAGACATGTATACTCTTTAACTACTTCTGACGCAGGTAAAGGTGTAGGCGTAGGAGTGTCAGTGGGAGTTGGAGTGCTTGTAGGTACGGGGGTATCTGTAGGCACGGGGGTACTTGTGGGCACCGGAGTATCTGTGGGCACCGGAGAAGCGGTAGGCTCAGGCGTAGCTGTCGGTGCCAAGGTGTTTGTGGGACTTGGAGTATTTGTGGGAGCGAGGGTCACTGTTGGAGCTGAAGTTGCAGTGGGCTCACTTTTTATGGCGGTAGGTGCCGCTGTTGCCACAACTATTTCCGTAGGGACAAAAACAGGTTCCGACTGCACAGTAGCAGTGGGTACCGGTGTTGCAGAAGGAACTGCAGCGTTACCTGTACATGCTGTCAATGTGAGTGAAATCACCAAAAATCCTAAACATATGCTATTTTGAAATATCTTTTTTCGCATATGTTTATTTTACACAAAACATACTTATTATCAAGGACAATGTTGCCAATAAACACTGATTTTGGTATACTTTTTCTACCATATGGGAGGATTATTATGGCGAGATATACTGAAAAAGCAATTCTGCAGACCTTTGAAGAAATGATTGAACAAATGCCGTTTGATAAGATAACGGTATCTGCACTCACAAAGAAGTGCGATATAAGCCCGAATACATTTTATTATCATTACGCAGACATATATGAACTGCTGGAACAGTGGTTTCAGATTACTGCTCAAAACTTTCTGGAAAAGCACCAGAACGATGAGGGCTGGGAGATTACTTTTAAACAGGTCCTGAAGGAGCTTAAAGAGCATCCTAACACGGTTTACCACATAGCAGATTCCTTATCCAGAGAGAATCTGGAACAGTATGTGTACGAATCGCTGCACGGGGCTATCAAACACCTTGCTGAGCATAAAGCAGGACTTATCGGTATTGATCAGAAAACAGTGAATTCCATTATCGATATTATGAGTTATGCGTTGCTTGGTTTCTTCCTCAGATTTCTGGCCAGCAGAATGACAATAGATGAAGACGCCATTATTGACAGCATAAGCAGGGCATTTAACGGAGCCATCGAAATATTCGTACTCAACAGCATAATGACAAGCAAATAAATTAGTACAAAACATATACGTTTACGCAAAATTGGGCACATTTTGAAGCTTTTCTCAAATTTGGGGAAAGCTTCTTTTTTTGCAATTGAACGAAAATTTAATACAGTTATAATACGTAACGTAAAATCACTATTGTGAAAGGGGTATCTTTATGAGACCGGTTAAAATACTTACAGATTCTTGTTCTGACTTAAACAAGGAACTCAGAGACAAATACGACATTGATTACGTTTTCATGAATACGGAGTTTGAAGGAAAGGAAACACCCGCAAGCCTTGATTGGGCATATATTTCCGCACATGACTTCTATGAGACAATGCGTAACGGTGGACGATTCCTCACAACACAGGTGCCTATTTCAGAGTTTAAGCGTGCTTATTCAGAGTATCTGGAAAAGGGCTTTGACGTAGTTTACATCGGATGCTCTTCCAAGCAGTCCGGTTCAGTAAATACCGGCTTTGTCGTTGCTCGCGAATTTATGAATGAGCATCCTGAGATGCAGATTTTCGTAATCGACTCTCTTAATGCATGCATGGGAGAAGGCTTACTTGCCATGAAGGCTGCAGAATACAGAAATCAGGGCCTTGATGCTAAGACAATCAATGAAAAAATTACAGCAGAACTTAAGACAGTAAATGAGTTCTGTACAATACATACACTTGAATACATGAAGAGAGCAGGCAGAATTAAGGCATCTAAGGCATTCTTTGGTAACCTTCTCGGAGTTAAGCCCATTATTGTTGCGGATGCTGAAGGAAACCAGACGGCTCTTAAGAAGGCAAAGGGCAGACAGAATTCCATGCAGGAAATCGTTAACCTTATGAAGGAAGCTGTCGGAGAAGATAAGGACCAGACTATTTACGTCCTTCACGCAGACTGCCTTGAAGAAGCTAAAGAGCTTGAGAAGATGGTTCAGGAAGAAATCGGACCTCGCGACACATATGTCACACATATCGGTCCCATTATCGGAGCTTCCATCGGACCTGATGCACTTGCACTCTTTGCATTTGGAAAGACAGTTACATTTGTGGGTTAAGATTTACATTTTGAGGTGAGGAGCTATGGCAACTAAGTTGTTATCCGGTTCGTTGTATTCATCACTTATTTATGGTGGAGCGGCAAACCTTAAGGCAAATGCAGAAATAGTAAATGAACTTAATGTTTTCCCCATTCCTGACGGAGATACCGGAGAAAATATGAGCATGACAATTGCCGGAGGAGTAAAGCAGGCAAAGACAGTTACTTCCGAAGATCTTTCAATGGTATCTGATACCATCGCAACAGGCATGCTTCTTTCAGCCAGAGGAAATTCAGGCGTTATTCTTTCACAGTTTTTTGCAGGAATAGCAAAAGGCTTTACAGGCCAGGAAACTGCCGACGTTAAGACCGTAGGATATGCACTTAAGTCAGGTGTTCGCAGAGCCTATGAATCCGTTATGAAGCCTACTGAAGGAACAATGCTTACAGTTGCACGTGAAGGCGTTGACTATGGCGTGGACAGAATCACAGGAGAAAGCACACTGGAAAGCTTCTTTTCAGATGTTCTGGATGAGATGAACAGATCACTTCAACGTACTCCTGAGCTTCTTGCAGTACTTAAAGAAGCAGGTGTGATTGATTCCGGTGGTGCAGGTCTTGTTTACATTATTGACGGCATGAAGAAGACACTGCTGGGAGAAGAAATAAATGAAAGCGATGTAGTGACAAGCGTAAAGAGTGTTGATACATCCGCATTTACAGCAGATTCCATTATGGAGTTCGGCTATTGCACAGAGTTTCTGCTTCAGCTTCAGAACAGCAAGGTTGATGCCGAAAACTTTGACATCGCAAAAATTACCGACTACCTGAATACAGTCGGAGATTCTATTGTAGCATTCAAAACCGGTACTATTGTGAAGATTCATGTTCACACAATGACTCCCGGTGCAGTATTGGAATTCTGCAGACAGTTTGGTGAATTCCTTACAGTTAAGATTGAAAATATGACACTTCAGCATAATGATAGTATTGCTGAGGGCACAAGAGAGGCAAAGAAAGCCGAACCCAAGAAACGTTTTGCAACAATTGCTGTGGCAGAAGGCGAGGGCATTAAGCAGACATTTGCTGATCTCGGTGCTGATTATGTCATTAACGGCGGACAGGGCAAAAACCCCTCTTCCGAGGACTTTATTGAAGCCTTCGACGAAGTTAACGCAGAGACAATCTTTGTGCTCCCTAACAATGGCAATATCATTATGGCTGCCCAGCTTGCAGGAAGCATGTATGAAAAATCAAAGATATATGTAATTCCTTCAAAGAGTGTAGGCGACGGTTATGCCGCACTCTCAATGCTGTCCTATGATTCCGGAGATGAGGAAGAAATCGTTAACGATATGACATCCTCCATGGAAGGAGTTGTTACAGGTCGGGTTACAAAATCCATACGCGACGCCAGCATTGACGATGTGTGCATTCACGTTGATGACTACATCGGATTTTCCGGAAAGAGCATGCTTTCCAGCGAAAAGATGAAGGTGGACGCTGCTGCAAAAATGCTTGAAAAGCTTAATGCAAAAAACTACGAAGTTATGATTGTAATATACGGTGCTACAGCTTCCGAAGAGGACAGAAACGCATTCAGAATCTTTGTAAAGAACGCATATCCTAAGACCGAACTTTACGAGATTGATGGCGGTCAGGACGTATATGACTTTGAAATAATTCTGGAGTGATATGAAACTTACTATTTTGTATTTTATTGCCGGATTAACGGCATACCTGGTTGCAGGAGTGAATCCCGCAATCCTTTTATCGAAATTGATTTATCATGAAGACATCAGAACCTGCGGAAAAGGCAGCGGCAACCCCGGTTTCACCAACTTCAAGCGCGTGTATGGCGGCAAATGGGCGTGGCTTGTTATGGTTCTGGACATTGGAAAATGCGTTGCACTGATGGCTGTTTTCGGAACACTCTTCAAAAGCTATGCCGCAAATAACGGACTTGATCCCAAAGGCTTAAGACAGATTGGTATTGCCTATGTAATGCTTATGGCATCCATTGGCCATGACTTCCCTGTGTGGTACGGATTTAAGGGCGGCAAGGGCTTCCTGGTGAACATGGCAGCAGTATGGTTTCTTGACTGGAGAGCAGGCGTAATGGCCTTTGCAATTCTTTGCCTGTTCCTGTTCACAGTAAAATATATGTCATTGGCAACGATGCTTGCTATTCTTTCATGCCCGGTGATGCTTCTCATACACCACGGAGAGCCGATAGCTATAGTTCTTTCGCTTATTGCGGCACTTCTTATGGTCTACAGGCACAAGGAAAACATCGGACGCCTGATGAAGGGAGAAGAAAGTAAATTTTCATTCTTTAAGAAATAGAAAATACAATTGACAATTGCTTGTTGGAATGGTAAAATTCCAACGTTCGCAGAAGTGGCGGAATTGGCATACGCGCATGATTCAGGTTCATGTTCACTTACGTGAGTGTGGGTTCAAGTCCCATCTTCTGCAGTTGTTAAAACGAAAACGACCCGATTTTGTTCGGGTCGTTTTTTCATTTTAGAGTCTGACGACTCTCGCTCCATCTTCTGCGTTCGGATTTTATTTCTGCGGACCGGGTTAATATAACAGCGTATATTGCCGATATAATATTTGAAAACTATCTATAGGTGTACTATGCCTTTCAGGAGGGCGTTATGGATATATTGAAAAAATTCAAATGGATATATGCAATATTGGGAGCGGCACTTGTGGTTCTTCTGTTCCTCATCCCAAAGGAGCCATATGAGGCATCCGGAGCAGGTTCTGCACCGGGCCCGACACCCACAAACACTCCTACTCCCATTACCGTGCAGATTATTGCAGAGTATACAGGAGATGACGTGGTAATCAACACGGAAATCAATACAGCCAAGTTAATTGTCACAGCTATTTATAAGGACGGCGGCGAGGAGCGTGTTTATGATTATCGCCTCTCCAATACAATGATTCGTAAGGTTGGGGAAAATAAAATCGGTGTTTACTATCATGGAAAAAGTGCCGAGGTTATAATTTTCGGAAAAGAGGAATTGGCTGTTACCTACATTACCGCAGACTATGTTGGCGAGGACGTGATAGTGTCCAATGATGTAAAGAAGAAGGACATTGTTGTTACAGCGTACTATAACTGGCCTGAAAAGGAACCGGTGGTGCTGAAGGAGGCAAATTTCTCCATTTCACCAAGTAAAATCACAAAGCCCGGCAGAAATCAGATTAATGTTACATACGAGAGATTCAGGGCTACGGTTGAAGTCTTTGGTATAGAAAAAGAGGTAGTCGATGCCGAGTGCCATTACATCGGCAAAGAGGCAATCGTAGGCAGCAAGCTTACAAACGAGGACTTTCAGGTAGTAGTAAAGTACAATGATGACAGTACTGAAAATGTAGATAAATTCCGCATTCTTAATCCTAAGATTATGGGTGAGGGCGAAAACATTATTACAGTAACCTGGAAGGATTACATTTTCGACGTTCCGGTTAACGGAGTTCCTAAAAATGTTCTGGCGGAGGCTTTTAAGGATGTGGACCTCCAAGGAGCAAGCACGGCCCTTATCTTTGTCGTAAGCCATGCGGACTATGCTAAGTCAGTAATATGCTCACCCATAGATCAGAAGGACCTGAAGGAAGCAGTGGATCATGTTGTTGTCACAACCAAGTACATTGGCTACAAGCTGACGTACACACATCCGGAGGCGTATCTGGAATTCCCTATCCTCACAAGAGTAATAAGACCTGAGGACTACGACCCGGATAAATTTGCCGTATATTACACACCTAACCGAAAAACAATTATGGCAAAGTGTAATGGCGAATATCTGGATGAAGAGCGTACACAGTATGCATTCTATACTTATCGCCCCGGGACATATGCTCTTGTGGAAGAAATCTCATCTAAACTGGTTACTTCCATTAACCTTGAAAAACAGTATGTAACCATGAAAATGGACAGAAACTATTCAATAGAGCCTATTGTAATGCCTCTGTCCGCGGCAAATCGTGATGTTACGTATTGGAGCAGTGATGAATATGTATGCACCGTTTCGGAAAATGGTAAGGTTACAAGCGTGGGACCGGGCGAATGCGAGATATGGATTGAGGCTGCAGACGGCAGCGGAATCTACAATATACTTTATATAACGGTTAAAGAAAAATAATGAAAAATTTAGCGCCCCTTAAGAAAGAACCCTTCTTACAGGGGCGTTTCTGCTTGATAAAAGCGACGAAGTGTGATATTATAACTGTGTATATCTAAAAAATCTGACAATAGATTAGGAGGGGTTTATGGATAAAATTATTACCATCAGCAGACAATATGGAAGCGGAGGCAGAGAAATCGGAAGACAGATTGCCGAGCACTTCAATATTCCCTTTTATGATAATGAGTTGATTACATTAGCTGCGAAAGAAAGCGGATATGCTGAGGCGGCGTTCCATAATGCAGAGACAAAGGCTACAAACTCTCTCCTGTATTCAATAGCTATGGGAATGAGCACATACGGAAGCCAGGAATCAGGTTTTGCTCATCTTTCGCTGGATGACAGAATTTATCTTGCACAGTCCGACATCATCCGTAAGGTTGCAAATGAAGGACCTTGCGTTATCGTAGGCCGTTGTGCTGACTATATTCTCAAGGAGAGAGAGGACGTAATTCACCTTTTCGTCCATGCCAATCTGGAATTCAGAAAGGCACGAGCTATAAAGATTGATGGAATTGCACCGGAAAATGCTGAGGAAATAGTTCTTAAGAAGGATAAGCGACGTGCTAACTACTACAATTACCATTCGGGTGAAAAGTGGGGCAAAGCATCGAATTATCATATGTCAGTTAACTCAGGATATGTTGGAGTTGATAAGGCTGCAAAAGCGTTCATCGCTTTTCTGGAAAACATTTAATAACGGTTTGTCCAAGGAAGGTGGAAAGTAATCGGGAAAGGAGGTCCCGGGATGCCGTATTTAAGCGTTTACAACAACTTAATACAAGGGCATGTCATCATGCGTCAGACCCGTTTTGACACACATAAACGGTCTGAGCTTAAGGATATTTACCAGCGTATCAGAAAGATGAATGTGGACCAGCCTTTCTACAAGGTGACCTTTGATTCCAAGACACAGGAATACACACTTGGAGTTAAGGATAAGGCCATTGATCTTTCTTCCATGCTGAAGGAGCTGGGCTCCGATGATGTGACTAATAACGTTTTCAACCAGAAAACGTTGGTTTCAGATGCACCGAAAGCAGTTACAGTAGAATCGATTGATGGTTCCGGCGTAGACGAAATGGAACCCATGACCGTAGAAGTCGATTCTCTTTCCGAGGCTCAGGTTAATACGGGACGTTTTCTTCCTTCAGGCGATGTGAATCTTGCTGACGGACAATATACGTTTACGGTGGGAATAGAGGACAGCTACTATTCCTTCCAGTTTAATGTGGCTGCAGGCTCAACAAATAAAGAACTGCAGACAAAGCTGTCAGACTTCATTAATAAGACAAAAGTCGGACTTTCCGCCAGAGTTATATCAAACAACGGAATGTCTGCTATTGAACTTGTAAGCAAGGCCGGGGGAACAAAAAATCCCGATGGAATTTCTTTCGAGTTTGAAGATACAAAATTCCCGGAGAATGCCGTAAGGGGTATAGTCGGGCAGTTTGGACTCAACAAGGTTGCAAAGCCTGCTGTCAATACCTGCTTCAGAGTAAATGGCGAATATATCGAAACCTCCGAGAGGGAATATGTACTAAACAATGGTATCAAATTGGATTTCCATGATACTACCGAGAACCCGGTAACGATTTCCGCTGTAGTGGATGATGCACCGGTAATAGAGAAAGTATCAGGATTTGTTGACAGATTGAACGCTTTCCTTGATTTTGTTAAGGAGGGCTCCGCTGAAAGGCGTTCGTCCAGAAAGTTGCTTTTTGAAATGAGCAATGTAATGGAACGGTATAAGGGACAGTTTGCAGAAAACGGCTTCAAAATAAATGACGACGGCAAACTGGAAATTGATAAGGAAACAATGATTCAGGCTATCAGGGAAGGAAGTATGGAACAGTTCTTCGGACCGGATAGCATGGTTTCTGCCAGTCTTTTAAGAAGATTTGCGGACGTAACCATTAACCCTATGGATTATATAGACAAGACAGTAATAACCTATCCCAATACTGCCGTTAAGCAGCCTTACAGTCCTTATGTTACATCTGTCTACAGTGGACTTATGTACAATAACTACTGCTAAAGGTTTTAATATGAAAGACAGACACAGGTTTTTAATGCAATTAAAGAGACTCACCGCTGCGTTGTTGGCGGTGAGTTTGTTTGCGTTTTCCGAACCCATTTCAGCATCAGCAGCGTGGACCAATGATCCCTATCTGGATGCTCAATGGGGCCTAAACAACGATGGAAAATACACATATTACTATATGCATTCCGGCCAGCAGAATCCGGAAAATTCCGTTGCAGATGTGGATATTAACCTCTTCGAAGGGCTGACAGGCTACTATCCTATAAGCGGCAAGGAGGTTATTGTTGCGGTAATAGATACAGGTGTCTATGTAGAGCATGAGGACCTTGCAGATCATGTTTGGATAAACACCGGTGAAATACCGGATAATGGAATAGATGATGACGGGAACGGCTATGTGGACGATGTCTATGGCTGGGACTTTTATAATAACGACAACACGGTGTACCATGATACAGTTTATACGGATCCTTCAGGAGAGATGGGAGAGGATGATCATGGTACCCATGTGGCAGGAATAATTGCAGCATCTGCAAATAACGGAATTGGTATTGCCGGAATTGCATCTCTTGCCAACGTTAAAATCATGGTGCTGAAAACCAACGGAGGAAAAAACTCAGAAGGTACCGCGGAATCAGCATGTAAAGCCATTGAGTATGCAGAAAAAATGGGGGCTGACATTGTAAATATCAGCTGGGGCTCCTACAGCAGCAACGAAGAACTTAAAAATGCCATGAGAAGCTCGAAAATGCTTTTCGTGTGTGCGGCCGGAAACAATGGTATAAACATTGATAAGAATCCAATGTATCCCGCAGGATACGACCTTGAAAATATTATTACTGTGACCTACATCACGCCTATGGGAAAACTTGTTTCTCCAAGTGGCAGTGGATTCCTCTATGCAGCAAAAGGAAGCAACTACGGGGCAAAATCGGTTGATCTTGCAGCTCCCGGAGTGGATATTCTCTCTACACTTAAAGAGGGATATGGATATAAATCAGGCTCATCAATGGCGGCACCTTATGTAACGGGAGTGGCTGCATTATGCTATGCCGCAAGCAACAGGGCATATGCGACTCAGGTCAAGTCACTTATTATGTCTACGGCGAAACAGTATCCTTCCCTTGAAGGAAAAATGGTAGTGCCGGGAATCCCTGACGTGAAGGCCATGGTAAGCAAAATCGGGACTCTTCGAAAAGACACTGTGAAGCCTAATATAAAGACAGTGCAGAATCTTGAGGGCTCAAAGGTAAGGGTGGATATTATAGCCAATGGCTTTGACGGATCAGGTGTATACAAGCTGAAATATCTGGAGGGAAATGCCGGATCCTCTGACTTTCAGGAGGGTAAGGGGAAAGATATTGAAGGTGCATCAATAGTCCTCGAAAAGGGTGTTTACACTCTCTATGCTGTGGACCGTTGTGAAAACGATATGATTTCTGTCATTAACGTTGGAGAGGACAATGACCCTCCCGAGCTGTCTGCTGAAGTGTATGGAAGAGGCGATTATGACAGCTTTGGAATATGGCTGCACGTTTCTGACAAAGTGAGTACGGTAAAGAAGCTCAGATATCTCATTGGTAACGTCGCCGACGAGGAAGTCAGAGTAAGGGGCAATGAGATTGCTGTTACAGGAGATTTGATTAAGCTGGCTACGGAAATAGATACGGATGTTATAACCTTCTATGCGGAAGACGGCTTTTATAATGGTACATACTTAAAAGTCAAGTTTGAGATCAAACACGCTGAAAGAGTTATTGCTTCTGCATCAGAACTTAATCTCAGGGTTGGAGAAAGCTACAGAATGGCTGCCGTTATGTTTCCTCTGGATACTACGGATACCCTTCGGTTTGAGAGCACTGACGAACGAATTGCACCTGTTTCCGGGGATGGTCTTGTTACGGCAGAAAGACCGGGAGAATGCGAAATTATTATGAGCACTCAGGGCGGAGCAAGTCAGAAGGTTGTTGTTAAGGTTCACTGATGATTATTGAAGAAACAGAAAGACTGATTATAAAAGAAATCGAACTAAACGAAGCGAAGGAAGCATCGGGCCTTCTTTCGCTTTTTCCGTGTGAAACGGAGAAAAGCTATACATCGGAAATGGTTGAGGCATATATTAAGCTTGCCTACGGATTTTATGGCTATGGCTACTGGGGCGTGTATGAGCGGGAAACCAACAGTCTTGTGGGAATCGCCGGCTTCAGAGAAGGCAGTTTTCCATTGGAAGCGGGGTACGTTTTCAGGGAGGAAAGCCGAAATAAAGGCTACGCAACAGAAGCACTAAAAGCTCTTGTCAGATTTGCGGAAGAAGAGTTTATGTGGGTGATTGAAGAGCAGGAAGAGGATGAACAAAAGGGGAAGCCCTTAAAGGACATCAAACCTGAATCAAAAGAACAAAGGGTCTATGTTATTACGAAGCGAGATAAAGTTCTGCTTTACGGCAGGACGATGGCGGATAATATACAATCGCAGCGAGTAATGTTGAAAAACGGATTTTTGGAAGTAAAGGGTGAGTAAAATGAAAAAAGGTGAAATATATGAGGGCTTAGTTGAAGACGTGCTGTTCCCCAATAAGGGAGTCGTAGTTACTCCGGAGGGTGAAAAATGTATGTGCAAAAATGTACTTCCGGGACAGAAAATCAGATTCAGAGTGACAAAACTTCGCCATGGTGATGCTGAAGGCATGAAGCTGGAAGTTCTGGAAAATGCAGCATATGAAAAAACACCCGAGTGCCCCCATTTTGGAAAGTGCGGCGGATGTGCATACCATACCCTCGAGTACGAAAAGCAGCTTAAAATTAAGGAGCAGCAAGTACTTAAACTTTTGAAAAATATGCCCGGAAATCATATCGGTATATCAGAGCAGCTTACTATAGACAATGACGAACTCTATAAAGGAGTAATCTCCAGCCCTATCAAGTATGGCTACAAAAACAAAATGGAATTCTCTTTTGGTGACGAAACGAAGGGGGGAGAATTGACTCTGGGATTGCATAAGAAGGATTCGTTTTATGACGTGGTTCCCGTACCTGAGTGCCGAATTGTATGCGAAGACATAAGAAAGATTCTCTCATTTGTTTCTGAAGAGTGCAGAAGACAAAATCTGCCTTACTACCACAAAATGACCCACGAAGGATTTTTACGTCACTTGCTTGTGAGACGTTCTGAAAAGTCAGGAGAGATATTGCTGGCTCTTGTTACTTCTTCACAGCAGGAGATGGATCTGGAAAGCTTCAAAAACGGCTTGTTGGCTTTGGAACTTAAGGGAAGCTATGCAGGTATCCTCAGAATTGTGAATGACCAGCTTGCGGATGCAGTACATGCAGATTCAATTGATATTTTATACGGCAAGGACTTCTTTACTGAGGAAGTATTGGGACTCACATTTAAGGTTTCACTTTTTAGCTTTTTCCAGACAAACACTTTGGGCGCCGAAAAATTATACGACACGAGTAGAGTCTTTATTTTAGAAGCAATGGCCAACCAGGGCCTCCTGAACAAAGAAGCAGATAAAGAAGAAATAGCAAAGAACGGCCCCGTTATTTATGACCTATATTCAGGTACCGGAACCATAGCACAATTACTCTCACCCGTTGCAAAAAAAGTCATCGGAGTTGAAATTGTTGAGGAGGCAGTAGAAGCAGCCAAAAACAACACCATCAGAAACAACATAACCAACTGCGAATTCATTGCCGGAGATGTACTGAAAACACTGGACAACATAACTACAAAGCCGGACTTTATCGTACTTGATCCCCCGAGAGAAGGAATTAACCCCAAGGCTCTTCCAAAACTCATTTCCTATGACGTTCAGAACATGATTTACATATCATGCAAACCCACATCACTGGCCCATGACCTTCCCACCTTCATTGAAGCCGGCTACGAAGTCAAAAAACTGGCCATGGTAGACATGTTCCCCTGGACGATGAATATAGAGACTGTGTGCCTCTTGAGCAACCGAAAAGCAGACTCTCACATAAAGCTTTCTC
>JAKSRZ010000049.1 GCA_024403375.1 Lachnospiraceae bacterium | reverse complement strand
GCAGAAAAACATACTCTCGCACAGTATTACTACTACTGGGAGAGGATAGACAATGTTTATACGCAAGTTGATACATACGGAATAAATCGTTAACAACATGTTGACGATTTGAAGGCAACACAGAGCAAAACGCTTGTTGACATATTTATCAGAATTAAAATAGCGACTATTCTAAAGATGCGTTTTAGAATAGTCGCTTGATATTTTACCTGTTTTTACAAATCTATTTTCTTTACGTACAGGAACAATGTCTGGTTTTCGTCTGAGTAATCGTCAGCGGGAATCATGTCCATTGCAACCTGTTTGAAGGTGTCATCGTATTTTCTTCTGTACTGAATACTGATGGAGGATTTTCCCTCTTTGAAGTATGTTCTTAAGTATTTCAGGTCCGTTTTTGCCAGGTAGTTCTCTACATCGTCTGCGTGAACCTGTCCCGACTTGCCAAAATCGGTAAGCCATGCCGATATGGTGTTGGCAAAGCCCTTGTCAGGAGTTCTTTCAGAGGCATCCATATTTACAATTGAATAGGAATCGTCGGTGATATTCACCTTCAATATTTTGGTATATAAGTTGCAAAGAGCGGTATTGGCTGCAGCTTGTCCTCTTCGGTCTATTCCTTTTTTGGAGTAGTATGCGGATTGTGCCAGATACATTCGCTTATCTGCTATTTTTGCTATTTCAAGTAATGATTTGTCTTCATATTCATTCTTGGCAACGTATCCGACAGATAAGGAGAGTGTCTGTACTGCTTCGCCTGTCCAGCTTTCTGTAATGGAATCCAGATCATTTCTGATTGCTTCCAATTGCTCATTGTCTGCAAAGAAAATGCTGACAAATTCGTCTCCACCTGTTCGATAAACCTTTCCGTAGCTGCCAAAGGCTTTCTGCATGCAATCAGCTGCACCCTTAATCAGCTCGTCGCCGGCAGCATGACCGATTTCATCGTTTACCACCTTTAAGCCGTTGACATCAATTGAGGCGTAAATGAAATCCCCACTTATTGGAGCCGAACTGTATTCTGAAATATCTTCTTCGTAAGCTCGTCTGTTATACAGGCCTGTAAGTTCATCGATAATGGATTTTTTGACGAGTATTTCTTCGTTTTTCTTTTCATCTTCAATTACTCGGGTTGTATATATAACTTTTGTGGGCTTTCCATATGGGTCAGTGGCAATGGCTATAAACATGGCCTGAACCCAGCCTACGTTCTTTCCTACAAATTGCTTTGCAATGGTTTCCTTGTTACGCATTCTTTCAGCAAGTGTTGTTAAGTCGGTAAATTCCAATACGGATTGCAGATATTCATCAGTGGTAACGGAACTTATTACGGAACGCATCATTTCATGTGCACCATCCGGCCTGTTAACAATAGCCTTAACTTCCTTACGGGCAGTTAATTCCTGAACTGTATCCTTGACCAGGTCAATTACGTGCATACTGTAATGTATGTTCGCCATTGTCTGCAGAACCTTGAACTGCTCATCACGCTCGCCCTCATTTACAAAAGTATGAATGATGCCGCTTCCGATAAGAAGTCCGATGGCATATATAGGGAGCAGAGGATACAGAATTTGTAATACTATGGCAAGGCCCATTGCGGAACAGAAGAAAAAGATAGTAAAGTATCGTTCTTTCATTTCGTCTGCAGCTTTAATCATGACAATCCCGGTCTGGATGGACAGCAGCAGACACAGGAATACTTGCATGTACAAAGCAATGTATCTGTAGATAAATGCCTGATAAGTGCCGTCCGGGTAAATCCAGAAGAATATATGGACAAAGTGATTAATAATAAGTAATACAATCTCTAAAGCGGCAAAAGCCTGACCGAATATTCTTATAAACTTTCCGAAACCATGGCGGAGATTCAAGTATTTTGTAACATAGTTACACAGGTAAGCAATTGTCAATGCCATTGAAATGTAATAGACAATGGTATCTACATACAGGAGGGCAGATAATTGCATACTGTTTAAGATGCCCCACAAAACGTCTGTGATATAGTACATCAGTGAAGCAAAGACAAATTTCCTGAAGGCTTTGCCTACTTCATCTCTCTTTTTATCTCTTTTCAGGAATTTGTGGTTCATTATGAGCTGAAGCACAATGGCAACCATTCCTATTACTGAGTAATACATACGCTCACTCCTTTAATCAATCAAACTTGCGGTTCCTGAGGCCGAACTCTACGCCTTTTTTCTCATAGTACCGTTTCTTCGCTTCATACATTCTTTGTTCGGCAGCTTTAATAATATCCTGTCTTGAGGAAAAATCCTCATCCGATCCTGCAATTCCGAAGGAAACGTGATAATCTTTTTTGTCTAACTCAAGGCACAATTGCTGAATCTCCTTATCAATCTGCTCTCTGGACATTCTGTCAGTGAAGGAAATGAATTCGTCACCACCGATTCTGTAGGAGCAGTCTGCTCCGAAAATACTGCTGAGACCTCCCGCAACAGTCTTTAACATAGTGTCACCTGCTTCGTGACCATGTGCGTTATTGAGCTCGTGAAGCCCGTTTACATCAGCGTAAATATAATAGTTTATAGGCTGCTTTTTTATATTTTCAGGTATATGTTCATTTTCGAAGCTGTTACGATTCTTAACGCCGGTAAGAACATCGTAATTACTGAGATATTCACTGTTAAGCTCGTGAAGGATTTCCCTTGTGTGAATAGAGGAAATGAAAATACATATGATAAATGAGATAATGATGTAGGATACGAGTTCGCTTTCGTCAAGAGCAACAACCTCGGGGAGATTGTAAAACGGGGTAATGATGGAAAACAGTACAACGGAGAGCACCTGGAAGCACATCATTCTTAAAGGCATATCCATACATACTACAGGCATAAGAACAAGTCTTACAAAGAAAGCAGAAGACTGTCTGTTGGGAAACAGGCACGTAATCATTATTGCGTCCGCATAAATTATGGCTATGAATACATAAGTGAGGAAGGCCGGAACCCATTTGCTGACGATTTTTTTCTTGTAAAAATACCTGACAACAAAGAAGAAAATTGTCATTATAACTGCATCTGCCATATACAAGTAATAAATTGCGTTAAAACCTGTGGCAACGATTGCATAAATCAGGAATGCAATAAAATAGACTGACATGCCAAGCGAATAAATATACAGATTTTTGATATTTCTTCTTTGTACCTCAGGCAAAATGAGTCTGAGCTGTTCTCGACTGATTCCTGAATACAAAAGCCACTTTTTTATTTTTTCCATATGCAGGCTTCCTTATGTTTGGTGCTCAAATGAATTACGGACTGCTGGTTTGGCTGGTATTATACCATAGCCAACGTTAAATAATTATTAGCTGAAGATTATATTATTATGAATAATGTTGAAAGGAATAAAGTAAATGTGTAAAATATCTGAATCAACACATTTAAGAGGAGGCTTTATGGGACAGTTTACAAATCCGAACATAAGTGAAAAGGGCAGCATATACGGTGCCTGGAAAAATGAATTCGGAGATTGGACAATCAACGCTACCTTCGTTAACTGCTACCTTCTTATCGGACGAGAAAAGGCTATGCTTATTGATACTGCATGCGGAGAAGGTGACCTGAGATATGTTGTGGAACAGATTACAGACCTTCCGGTTATTGTTGTAAATACACATACCCATTATGACCACAGCAGCGGTAATGCCAACTGGGATACGGTTTACGCCGGAGAAGCAGGAGTGGAAGCTGCAAGGCAGTCCACAAAGAATCTTATGGAAAAGAAAGCGGTAAGATTCCCCGATTATAAGATAGAATTTCTGCAGGATGGAATGAAATTTGATCTTGGCGGGAAAATTGTGGAAGCAATAGCGGTAGGAGCACACCATGCAAGCTCCTTTGCTTTCCTCGATCATCAGACCAGAACCTTGTATTCAGGTGATGAGCTTGAAAACGGTCAGGTGCTCCTTTTTGTAAGAGGGGAGAAAATGGACGAAAAAGAGATCGTTAAGAAGCATCTTGCAAATATGGAGAAGCTTAAGGGCAGAATAAACGAGTTTGACAGAATCTGTCCTGCACATAACGGAAGTCCTATTTCAACGGATTATATTGACGATTTTATCGGACTTTCCAAGGCAGTTCTGGACGGGACTGCAGTTCCCGAGGAGACTGTATTCGGATTCGGTTTACCGGCAGTGTTCGGCGGTGATGACAAACTCATGCGTATGAAATATGGTAAAGCAAGCTTTATTATGTCAAGATAGATTAACTGAACAGGAGAACGGAAATGAAAAAATCAAAGGTTTACTATACTGACTTCAGAACAACGGACGGTGTGGGACTTCCTGAAAAACTGAAGAGATTATGCCGTAAGGCAGGCATTATGAGTATGGATATGGACAACAAATTTGTTGCCATCAAGATTCATTTTGGAGAACTTGGAAATGTTGCATACTTAAGACCCAATTATGCAAAGGCTGTGGCCGATCTTGTAAAAGAGGCAGGAGGAATGCCTTTCCTTACCGATTGCAATACGCTGTATCCGGGATCAAGAAAAAATGCCCTGGACCACATAAGTTGTGCACAGGAAAACGGCTTCAACGAGACCACCACCGGATGTCATATTATCATTGGCGACGGTCTTCGTGGTACTGATGATATCGTTGTGCCTGTTGAAGGCGGCGAATACTGCAAGGAAGCATACATCGGTCGTGCCGTAATGGATGCTGACGTGTTTATTTCTTTAAATCATTTTAAGGGACATGAGAGTACAGGCTTTGGCGGTGCTCTGAAAAACATCGGAATGGGCTGCGGAAGCAGGGCAGGAAAAATGCATCAGCATAATCACGGAATGCCTGTCGTAAACGCTGACTACTGCAAAAACTGCAAACGTTGTGCCAAGGAATGTGGCTCAGATGCCATCAGCTATGAAACAGGAAAGGCCGTTATTAATTCCGATCTTTGTAAGGGCTGCGGAAGATGTATCGGTGCATGTGCTTTTGACGCTATTTCCAATCCTCATGATAACACGAATGAGGTACTTGGCTGCAAAATTGCAGAATACTCAAAAGCGGTTGTGGATGGCAGACCTAATTTCCATGTAAGCCTTATTATGGACGTATCACCTAACTGTGACTGCCACAGTGAGAATGATGCACCTATTCTCCCCAACATCGGTATGTTTGCAAGCTTTGACCCTGTTGCACTTGATCAGGCCTGTGCAGATGCCTGCCTTAAGGCTCAGCCTGTAGATAATTCACAGCTTGGTGACAACTTAAGAAAGGGTACATGGATTCATTACCATGACAATTTCCTCGATTCCAACCCTAATGTACGCTATAAAGAAATGCTTGAACACGCGGAAAAGATTGGACTTGGAAGCAGAGAATATGAACTGATAAAGATGTAATTCATTAAACTAGAGTATAGAAATTTTCACGAAAAAGAGTATAATGGGCATAATAAAACGTTGAGGTAAGTCAATGGATATGCAAGTCTATGCTCGCAATATGGAGCAGTACTTCGAACTGAATAATATTCCAGATTCTGCCTATGAAACCAGAGACGATTTGATAAGGCATCTTATTTACGTTGCCACGGAAAAACGTAAGATACTTGTTTCCAACAACGAAATCATAAATGAACTGATTGTTCCTTATGAGAACGGAACCAAGGTGCCCACAGATGAAGAACTGGAAGAACTGTACAGCTTCTTTAAGTCTTTATTTGTTAACGGCGTTTTTTATGATCGTGGAACATGTGAACGAATAATTCACATAATGTATAATACATACATTAATGCAAGGGAATACAATAAGGCGGTAAGACAACTCCATCTTATATATTATTTTGATGTAATAAATAATTTGCACCAGGCCTTGGGCAAGGTAACATATACTCAGCAGCTTGCTGATGTGTGGGAGGAACTGTTCGATAAGCTTGATGACGAAGGGAAGCTTTCCTACATCACATTTTTGCTGGCAGCGGTTTATGATGAGAATGACAAAAGAAATGCACTGAAACGAATTGATCGTGCTGTAAAGTACATTGATATGGTGGGAGCAGATATAAATGATTGCTCAAACGGCCAGTTTTTCGGCGCATACAGAAGTGCCCTTACGGATTTGCTTGGCCATGTCTGCGACGCACTTGATGAAGACATTAATGCCTATTCACCGGAAGAAATGAAGCGTATTGATGAATACAGACAGCAGTTCCTGAAGGAAAAAAGTGCCGGAAATCTTGACACATTGCCCATTTCCACCGATGCTACAATAAAGAGGCTGGAGTATCATTTTGGTGAATGCACCCAGAAAGAACTTCTGGACTGGCTTTTGGAATATGCGGAGAAAAAGGGTGCCGAGGCAGACAGCAAGTCACTTGTAGATGCTTTAGGTGCGGAAGCGAACTTCTTCTTAACAATACAGTATAACTTTTCCGGAACAAAGGAGGAAAAGGAAGCACTCTGGAATCGTGCACTGGAGGTTATTCGTACATCCTTCAGCTATACAGAAAAAACAAAAGACGATTTTTATGTTTTTGATTCTTCCGCTCAGCTCGTGCAGATTATCGCATCACAGATCGGCTTTGAAAAAGCAAGAAATTACGTGTTTGACATTACCGTTTTCCATGATAAGGCATTATCTATTCATACAGTAATGGTCAGCAGAATTTCACGAATAATTCTGGAGGAGCTGCTGAACAGCAATCCTGAATACCTTCAGGGCGTGTGTGGATGTACCACGGAATTCATAAAAAATAATCACGATGTTATGATGAGACTTATGTGGGATTGTGCACTTTTCCATGACATTGGTAAGCATTATTGCCTTGATTATATTCAGAACGCATATCGTAATCTTACGGACCGTGAGTTTGACATGATAAAGTGTCATCCTGAGGACTTTGCAAAGTTTTTCCCGGAAAGCAAAAATGATTCTGAGGAAATGAAGTGCATAAGAGAATGTGCGGTTATGCATCACACATGGCATGATGGCACAAAGGGATATCCGATAAAGGAGCATTCCTACAATCGTCCCTTTGTGGATATCTTAAGCATAGCAGACAGTATCGATGCGGCAACCGATAGTATCGGAAGACCTTACAATAAAGGTAAATCTCTGGATTCACTTATTGAAGAATTTGCAGGATTTGGTGACACCAGATATTCAAGCACAATTGTTGAACTTTTAAGAAAACCTGACGTAAAGCAGAAAATAGAAAAGCTTATAGATGAAGGACGTAAGGACATTACCTATGCGGCCTATACCGATAAGCTTACCATATAGCAAGTACCTTACATAAAAACTACATGAGAGAAGGAAGCGTAGGGGGATGGTGTATGAAGATACTATTTGCGACAAGTGAATGTGCCCCGTTTTCAAAATCCGGTGGATTGGCCGATGTGGCGTACTCATTGCCTCCGGCATTAAAAAAGAGCGGAAACGACATTGCGGTTATAACACCGTATTATAAGTGTGTAAAAGACAAATATGCAGACCAGGTTACATTTGTGCTGAGTAAAGAGGTGGCTGTAGGCGACAATGTGGGATATTGTGGCCTTTATGAAGGCGTGTTTAACGGCGTAACCACATGGTTTGTGGATAATGAATCATTGTTCTACCGTGATAAGCTTTACGGCTACAATGATGATGCATTCAGATTCGCATTTTTCTCAAGATGTGTTATCGAATTGCTTTCGGACATCAGTTTTATGCCGGACATTATTCATTGCAATGACTGGGAAACAGCACCGGTTATTATTTACCTTAAGAATGACCAGACCTGGAAAACCGGCTTGCAGGGTATAAAGACAGTATATACGATTCATAATATTGCATATCAGGGACAGTTCGGAGCAGAAGAACTGGAGAGAACCTTTGGCCTTCCCGGAGGATGGTACGAAGGTGGCCTGGGCTACGAATATGAGGGCAGAAATGATATCAACCTTATGAAGGGTGCCATGCTTATGGCGGATGCGGTATCCACAGTTTCTCCTACATATGCAAGAGAACTTCATCTGCCACAATATGGTATGGGGCTTCAGGGCGTTGCCGACCTTGTAGGCAACAAGATGTACGGAATTCTTAACGGAATCGATATGGATTTATATAATCCTAAAATCGATACGAGAATCGTAGCAAATTTTGATGTAAAAGATATGGCGGGCAAAAAAGCCTGCAAAGCACATATTCAGGAGCTGTTCGGACTTCGCGTCGATGCAACTACTCCCGTACTGTCATCGGTGGCCAGATTGAATGAGCAGAAGGGCATTGAACTTATTAAACAGGTTCTGCCGGGAATAATGGATCTTGGTGCTCAGCTCATTGTATTTGGACAGGGAGAGCAAGAGTACGTTGATTTCTTTAACGAAGCCAAGAAAAGGTGGCCCGGCCAGCTGGGATTCTCTTCGGATTATACCGAAAATGTGGCAGCACAGATTTTTGCCGGTGCGGATATGTACCTTATGCCATCCCGTTTTGAACCTTGCGGACTGTCACAGATGATGGCTATGAGATACGGCACCGTGCCGATTGTACATGCTACAGGTGGCCTTAAGGACTCAATAAGAGGCTATCGTGAATTTGACGGTATCGGTGACGGATTCACCTTCAGTAACTACGATGGACGAGCACTTTATCAGGCTGTTCTGTTTGCCTTAAAAATCTATTTTGGCGATGAGACGGCTTATAAAACAATTGTTCAGCGATGCATGACAAAGAATCTGTCCTGGGACAAGAGTGCAGATCAGTACATAAAAATGTACAATGATATTTCCGATGGCGGAAGTGGTGAAGAACTGTCCTTTGAGGAGGCGTTTAAGACACTTAAAGAGGAATATATTAAGCACGATGTTCGAGTAAGAAGGAACAAAGCCAACAAGGAACTTAGAACCGAGGACTATAAGCTGACGGTTCAGATGCATATTAAGGGACGAGGCGAAGGCGTATTCTATATGCAGTTCTTCGCTAATGACATTGTCATTGAACCGTATACATATGCAGGAGCGGACGTCAGAATATCAGCAAGCTATGATAATTTTTATGGAATGATAGTGGGAAATCTTCCGGCACATAAGCTGTTTATGAACGGTCAGCTGAAGATAAGAGGAAATCTCACAAAGATAGTTGATTTGAAAATTTTACTTGGAGTATAAAAGGCCGAATGGTTACTGATGGCTGAGAAAAGGGAAATTGATATGGATATGAATTGTGGATATTGTGCAGGTGGAGAGGCACTGGCAAAGTTTGGAATTAAGATATGTGACCTTACGGTCAGTCAGCTTATTCTTTTCAAAGAGCAGAGCCATCCCGGAAGATGTATTGTTGCTTATAAGGATCATGTGAGTGAGCTTATTGATATTTCAGATGAAGAAAGGAATCTGTTTTTTGCAGACGTAGCCAGAGCATCAAAGGCTATTCATAAGGTGTTTAATCCGGATAAAGTTAATTATGGTGCTTATGGCGATGGTGGATGTCACCTCCATATGCATCTCGTTCCAAAGTATAAGGATGAGTTTGAGTGGGGACAGACCTTTGTCATGAATCCCGATAAGGTTCATCTTACAGATGAAGAATATAACGAAATAATTAAAAAAATCAAAGCGGCTTTATAAAATTTATAGAAATGTTATTGCTTTTATTTTACTCCATGCTACAATCGTAGTATGGAGTTTTTTTACTGCCCTCACGCTAAAGCGTGAGGGCAGCCCAGCGGCTTTGAGCGATTGGGAAACTGCGACAGCAGTTTCAACTAATTTTTTACTGCTCTCGGATTATGTGTAAAGGAGGAAATGCATTGAAGAAACGTCTGTCCAAATTATTGGTACTTGCAATGATGCTTTGTATAATAGGCGGACATATCGGAACGCTGAAAGCAGAAACCGTTTACGGCGAAAGCTGGTACTACTCCAACGATATGTACATTTCAGAACGCATACAGTATGCCTTTTCCCTTTATGGACCGGGAGATTACTACTCACAGAACGGAAAAGCATGTACCTGTCATAACAGCGGAAACTGCGTTGCCAATTCACTTATTCATGGATCGGGCTGCAATTGCCTTCGCCTTGTAAACATAGAAGGCGTAGACGTGGACATAAGAGCGATTCAGTGCATGGGCTATGCAAGATTCATGCAGCAGGTCCTTTTTGGAACTATCGAACTTTACGGAGCCAATAACCCCTTTGTAAAGCTTCCGGGCGTTGGATCAGGATATACAAGCCTTACGGCTGCAAACCTTGAAGTATGGCTGAAGACATATTCTGCGTATCTCCATCCGGGAACACACATCAGAGGTACAAGCAACTGTCACTCAGTTTCATTACTTGGTGTTGACTACACAAATAAGACCGTCACATTTATCGAGTGCAACTATGGCGGGAAATGCCTTGTGAGCCCCGTTCAGACCGTCTCTTATGCGGAATTTGCCAAGCATATGAAGACACTGAACTACGCATATGTGTATGGTGATTATTATACAAAATTCAACGACGAAAAAATCGTTTTTGATAATGTAACAGTTACAAACACACCTACTCCCTCAGCTACAAAGGCTGCATCAAAGCCTTCAGCTACACCTACTCCCTACTGCGTTCCCGAATATTATGCGGAAGGGTACTATTATGTACTTACAGAGGGCGGAAACCTTAACGTCAGACTTGAGCCCGGCACATCCTCCCGGACAATGGGACAGGTTAAGTACGGAACAATCATCTATCTGGATGATTTCGTTAGTAATGTAAGCGGATATAACTGGGGCCATATAGCGCCCTACGAAATATATGGTGGTAACGGATGGGTTGCAATGACCTATATGTATTACCTTGATGGCATTGAAGCAACACCCACACCAAAGTTTACACCGACGAACACGCCGACGCCGACCAATACACCAAAGCCGACGAATACGCCGACGCCAACCAACACACCAAAGCCGACGAACACGCCGACACCAACCAACACACCGACGCCGACTAATACGCCTACACCGACGAACACGCCGACGCCAACCAACACGCCCACCAATACACCAACACCTACAAATACACCGACCAATACACCTACACCTACAGATACTCCGACCCCGTCCCCAACATCACCGCCGGATGACGTGATGCTTTCGGATGGAGACAGACATATTGAGGTTGAAGCATTATTTGCGGAGGATTCGTATTATCATGTTCTTCAGGAAGGAGATTTTACAAATCATTTCCTTATCAGGCCGGGAATGGATAATGAAAACAATGATGATACTTCAGGTGAGGATAAAGAGAATGTGACTTCACTCAAAACCTCCAGACCTCCGGATAATGATGTGTACAGTGCATCAGCGGATAAAGCTTCCGATGACCCGCCTGATGCGGATAAAAAAGAAAGTGTAACGGTTAAGGCAGGAGAGATTGCAAAATCCTTCGGAATGGCCAATGTTACACAGAACGGTGGACTGGTGAAGGATACAGCAGAGGGCATTAAGGAAATTGTTGAAATAGTTGTTCCCGAACCATATGAAAAGCCGCCGGAACATGAAAAAGAAAAGAAAACCATAAGTGATTCGGATAAGAAGACACTGGGCATTCTGGGAGGAGCCGGAGCGGCCAATGTGCTTCTGATTGCAGGCCTTTGGGCGGCAATAACAAAACGAAGAAAACGGTGGTAAATACTAAAAAATAAGGACGATTCCCATTGATAACACTTGACTGAAAGTTATCAAGTAAGAACCGTCCTTGCTTTTTTTTGTGTAGTAGGGTAAAATAAAGTGTTGAATTTTGCATAATGGCTACAAATTTCAAAAGGATGAAGGATATGAAAAAAATTGATTATCTTAAATGGGATGAATACTTTATGGGAATTGCACTGTTGTCAGCGCAGAGAAGTAAAGATCCAAACACCTGTGTAGGTGCCTGCATCGTAAGTGCAGACAATAAGATTCTTTCAGTTGGCTACAACGGAATGCCCAAGGGCTGCTCCGATGACGAATTCCCCTGGGAGAGAGAAGGCGGTACACTGGAAACAAAGTATGTGTACGTGTGCCATGCCGAACTCAATGCAATATTAAATTACACAGGTACAGACCTTAAGGGAGCAAAGGTGTACACAACACTGTTCCCTTGTAATGAGTGTACAAAGGCACTTATTCAGGCAGGTATTTCTGAAGTAATTTACTACTCCGACAAATATCATGATACAGATACGGACATTGCGGCAAAGCGTATGCTTAAGGCTGCAGGTGTTACTCATCGTAAGTACACACCATCCGAAAAGGCAATTAATCTTACATTATAGAGGTTATTATGAAAAAGAGACTTGCAGCATTACTTATGCTGGCGGTACTAATTTCATATGCAGGCTGCGGTCTGGCAAGACTTAATGGTATTACTCAACGCTTTGATGAAGCGATAGGAGAGGATATTATTGCTGCGGCCGGAGACTTTATTGATAAGCGGGTATCTACCGGAGACGAATTCGGTGAAGGCGTGGAGCTTAAACTGCTTTCACCAACACCGACTCCTGACCCCTTCTTTGTACCATCACCGACTCCGCTGATTATTGCTACTCCTACGCCCATGACCAATGAGCCTGCGAGTAACATTGTGGATGAGTGGGTCTATGTTAAGGAAGCGGTAAGTGTCAGAACAGGATGGTCCACGGATTTCCTGATTGCTGGCGGTATTTTTGAGCGTGATATGGTTCATCGCGTTGCAGTACTGGAAAACGGATGGTCAAAGCTGGCTTTTAACGGAAGCTACGGCTATTGCAACAGTGACTATCTCACAACGGAAAGACCAAATGCCGTTGCAACGATTCATCTTGATATTATGGACTATACCTTCCAGGCTGCACTTAAGGGCGAAGACTGCTTTATATTAAATGTGCAAAGCATTCTTCAGAAGCCGGAATTGCTGAACGGACCGGAAATCACGTCACTTGCCGTGGTACTTAAATATCTTGGATACACTGCGGTAAACAAAGTGGAACTGGCAGACACATATCTGACTACTGCAGAACCAGGAACGGCGTCACCTTTTAAGGCTTACATAGGCAGCCCCAAAACATATACAAACAGTTACGGATGCTACTCACCGGTTATTGTTGATGCGGCCAACGCCTTTTTCAAAGACAAGGGACTGGACAAAAAGGCAATTGACGTAAGCGGACTGAGTCTTGACGAGCTTATGGATTATGTAAAAAACGGAACTCCCGTTATGACATGGTGCACCACGAATCTTGTCGCTACGACTTACGGAGACAAGTGGACAATTGATGAAGAGGAAATACAGTGGAGAAACTATGAACACTGCGTTGTTCTCTGCGGATACAACAAGACAAAGGGGACTGTTATCGTGGCTGATCCGCTTAAGGGCCTTGTAGAGTACGATAAGGAAAAATTCGAAAAAAGATTCGAAGAACAGTACAAGTCAGCATGTATAATAGTCAACAAATTCCAATAATTCTGAAAGAGATTATAAATGGCACTGGGAACTATAAAACGAGACGATGAGCATCGCCCGGGTATTGATTTTAAACGAAGAAAGCCATCGATAAACGGTCTGTTTTCATTGGTGTTCTGGATTGTGGCCGTGGTGATTTTTGTCATGGCAGGCATGATCAGCTCAAGGGCAGAAGGCTATGGGGACGAAAAAATCGGCTTCATGGGAATGGCTTCCGTAATATTCTGTATTCTGGGAGAGGTTTTAGCAGCATCGGGCTTTAAGGAAAGAGAAGTAAGCTACCTGTTTGCTTACATCGGACTGGGACTTAACTCGGCCATGCTGGTTTATCTACTATATCTGTTTATGTACGGATTGTTTTGAAATATGAATTGATTTGAAAGGAAAACGTGATGGACATCATTAAGGAACGTTACAGCCTTATAAGCGGCAGAATCAAAGGCATTGCCAAAGAGGCTAAGACGAAGGAAAGAAAAAATGATCCCTATTATCAGGCCTTTGGAAGTATTGCTGAGCATTACACAGAGGCAATGAAGCTTTTTGACCTGCTTCATAAAAAGGGTGAATTTGAGAAGAAATCATTAGAAGATTTACAAGGCTTTTTCGATACACTTTATGCACGTATCAAGCCGGAAAACTACGAAACAAGCTTTGAGAATCCTTCGTTTGCAGTAAAGCAGCTGGGAGCTACCGACGGTAAGTTCTTAAGTATGCTGGCTTTCGACTCTTATAACGCAGTATACAGTGCGGCAGATGGCAATCTTGAAAGATTTACAATGAACATGGAGCTTTTTGTTGAAGTGTTCTGCATTTATGAAAGTGCATTAAATCATTTCAACAGAAAGATGGCTCTTGAAGCAGCATTTAAGGAAGCTCGAAAAGCGTATAAGTCCTACATGAGTGATAATGTGACATTCCTTGTAAGGGGCCGCGTTGAGGAGGCATACAATCCTGAAAAGGACTGCATTACTGCTATTGCAAGAGGTGATTTATCAGATCTTAAGTATCTGTATAAATACGGCGAATATATTACGGAAAACGAACTGGAACTGGCAAAGTTCTGGAACGCAATGTCGGAGAAAAAGGTTAAAGCCTGTGCAGATACATATGTTGATGGATACATTCGCGGCTTTAAGACAATGAACGCCAACTTCAAAGAAAACGGCATTGTGATTTTAAGCTATCCTATAGGCTTTGAACGAATGATTTCATACGCAATCAAGCGTTTTGAAAAAATCGGTATAAAGGTTATCGGCAGAAGATCAAGCCTTGCATCCAGAACAGGAAGAAGCGGCGGAGCAATGCCAATAAACCTCAATGGCCAGTTTATTTATGACCATAGAAACGATTCCGCATTTTATATTGATAAGGTATACATGGACAAGCTCTTTGCAGCTGAGAAAAAGGTTGTGGAAGAGAACAAGGCAATCTTCAAGCTTCAGAACGGTCCTGCTGTAGTGGAAGCATTCGGAGCACCCGATTTTGTTCCGGCAAACAAAAAAGATTGCTACAAGAAAACTGCAAGACAGAAAATGCTGGAACTGGAGCACCGTGGCAAGTATGCACAGTTTATGGATGAGTATATGCCTGCGGAAGAAACAAGCTTCACGATTATAGCTTTCCCTTTTACAACAATAGGAAAAGACTTTAAGAAGATTTTTGAAGAGACCGTAAAAATCAATACACTGGATAACGCACTTTATACTGAAATCCAGAGCAAGATTATTGCAGAGCTGGACAAAGGAACTTCAGTCCACATCTCCGGAGCAAATGGTAATGAAACAGAACTTACCGTGCAGCTTTGGAAGCTGAAAGATCCTGAAAAGGAAACAATCTTTGAAAACTGTACAGCAGACGTTAACATCCCGGTAGGTGAAGTCTTCACATCACCAGTACTTAAGGGAACCAACGGACTTCTTCACGTTTCCAGAGTATTCCTTGGAGGTATGGAATATAAGAACCTTAAGGTCTGGTTCGAGGATGGAAGAACAACAAAGCTTTCCTGCGAAAACTTCAAGACTGAAAAAGAAAATCAGGATTTCCTTAAGGAATATCTCCTTCATAACCACGAATTCCTTCCTTTGGGCGAATTTGCCATCGGCACAAACACAACTGCTTTCGCTATGGGAGAGAAGTACGATATCGCTGCAAAGCTGCCTATTCTTATAGCAGAGAAAACAGGCCCTCATTTTGCGGTGGGAGATACCTGCTATTCTCAGGCTGAGGAGCATAAGGTATATAATCCTGACGGAAAAGAGATTGTGGCAAGAGAGAATGAAATCTCAGCACTCAGAAAAACAGACATTTCCAAGGCATATTTCCAGTGCCATACAGATATAACAATTCCTTACGGAGAAATCGGAGAAATTGCAGTTATTAAACCGGACGGAAATAAAACGGCAATCATAAAGAACGGACGCTTTGTACTTAAGGGAACTGAAGCACTTAACGAACCCCTTGAAAAATAATGCTCTAAAGGAGATTAATTATGTCATACGGTAAAGTTGGTATTGTCATGGGAAGCGATTCAGATTTCCCTATTATGAAGAAGGCAGCGGAAATGCTGGAAAAGTTCGGCATTGAATATGAGATGACCGTAATATCCGCTCACAGAATGCCTGACATTTTCTTTGACTATGCAAAGACAGCAGAGGAAAAGGGCTTCAAGGTGATTATTGCGGGAGCAGGCGGAGCAGCTCATCTTCCCGGCATGTGTGCGGCAATTTTCCCCCTTCCTGTTATAGGCGTACCTATTAAAACATCAACACTTTCAGGTGTTGATTCACTGTACTCCATTGTACAGATGCCTTCCGGTATCCCGGTTGCTACGGTGGCAATTGACGGAGGTGCCAATGCGGGCATTCTTGCCGCAAAGATTCTTGCGACAGACAACGACGAACTTTTAGCCAAGCTTAAGGCTTACAAGGATGAGCTTAAGGCCGGCGTTGAAGTAAAGAAAGAAAAAATGGAAAGATTGGGATTAAGTTATGAACGATAAGTTAAAAGGAAGTCTCAGACTTCTGGTATGTGCACTTGTTATTGGTTTTCTTGTGTTCTCAGGGCTGTACGGCTTTGGCAAGAATGCAAGTCTTGCAGCAAAGTCCATTAAGCAGGGCCTTGACCTTGCCGGTGGCGTCAGCATTACCTATCAGACTGTAAAGGATGATCCTTCTGCAGAAGAGATGGCAGATGTTCAGTACAAGCTTCAGATGAGAGCTGATGTATATTCCACAGAGTCAGCAGTTTATCTTGAAGGCTCAAACCGTGTTACAGTAGAAATTCCCGGCGTAAGTGATGCAGAAGCAATTCTTGCTGAACTTGGTAATCCCGGAGCACTTTTCTTTATTTATGGTGACGGAAACATCACTTCTGTGGGAACAAACAGCTATGTTCTTTCCAGAACCATGGAAGAAATTGAGCAGGCAGGTGGCGTGGTACTTAACGGTGCCGATGTTAAGGATGCAAAAGCCGGAAAACAGCAGCTTACTCAGACAAGCCCTGTTGAAAACGTGGTTGAACTGTACTTTACAGAAGAAGGTTCCGCAAAGTTTGCTGAAGCAACAGCAAAATGCATCGGAAGACAGATTGCCATTGTATATGATAACAAGGTTATTTCCGCTCCCAGAGTAAATTCAAAGATTGATCAGGGCCAGGCTGTTATTACAGGCCAGAAGACCTTTGATGAAGCAGATATCCTTGCTTCCATTATCAGAATCGGTGCTCTTCCCACAGAGCTTATGGAAATCCGTTCTAACGTAGTAGGTGCTCAGCTTGGTGCAGAGGCATTAAATACATCATTGCTTGCTGCTGTTATCGGTTTCGCTGTACTGATTCTCTTTATGTGCATTTACTACAGAGTTCCCGGTGTTTCGGCATCTATCTCTCTCATTATCTACATGGGACTTATGATTCTCATGCTGAACGCATTCAATGTTACACTTACTCTTCAGGGTATTGCAGGTATTATCCTTTCAGTAGGTATGGCGGTGGATGCCAACGTCATTATTTTCCAGCGTATACGTGAAGAACTGGCAAAGGGCATGACTGTCAGAAGCTCCATGAAGAATGGTTTCAAGAAGGCACTTTCCGCTATTATCGATGGTAACGTAACAACACTTATTGCTGCCGTTGTGCTTTATCTTGTAGGTACAGGTGGAGTTAAGGGCTTTGCAACAACTCTTGGTATTGGTATTATCCTTTCCATGTTTACTGCTCTTTTCGTAACAAGATTTGTTCTTGCCGGACTGTACGAAGTAGGCTTTGACAATGAAAAGTTCTATGGAATTCAGAAGGAAAGAAAAGTTATTAACTTCATGAAGTTTGGCCCTAAGGCAGGCATCATATCAGGTACAGTTATTCTGATCGGTATTGTTTCCATGGTTGTATTTGGTATTTCCTCAGGAAATGCTCTTAACTATGGCCTCGATTTCTCAGGCGGTACATCCTTCTCTGTTACATTTCCTGATTCTGTAACAGAAGAGCTTAACAGACCTCTGGAGGAAATCGTTTCCTCATCAATAAACAAGACCGGTGAAATCGTTAACGTTACCGGCGAGAATACATACATTATCAAGACTGAGGAACTTTCCCAGGATGAGAGAGCCGCTCTTACAAAGGCCCTTGTTGATAAATATAATGTAGATGAAAAGCTTATTACCGTTGAAAATATTTCAGGACGTGTAAGTGCGGAGATGAGAGCAGACGCAATTAAAGCTGTGGTTATTGCCACAATATGTATGCTCCTTTACATCTGGATCAGATTCAAGAACTTTAACTTCGCTTCTTCCGCAGTTCTGGCACTTATACACGACGTTCTGGTAGTAACTACACTGTACGCAGTTGCACGTATTTCCGTCGGAAACAACTTCATCGCATGTATGCTTACGATTGTAGGTTACTCTATCAATGCGACGATCGTTATCTTTGACCGTATCCGTGAAAATATGGCTGAAAAGCGTAAGAACGATACAGTTGCCGATGTGGTTAACAAGTCCATCACAGAGACATTATCACGAAGCATCAATACATCCCTCACAACCTTCATCATGGTTCTTGCACTTGTTATCTTTGGTGTTGATTCCATCAGAGAATTTGCAATTCCCCTTATGGCCGGCATTATTGTAGGTGCATATTCTTCAGTATGCCTTACAGGTTTTGTATGGTACTTTATGGAGACAAAGGTTAACAAGCACGTTGAAGAGGAAGAAGATAAGCGTCCTTAAGTAAATGAAGAATGGGCGTTCCTGTATGGAACGCCCATTCTTTGATATTCACTATGTATGATGAGTTGCTTTTTGGGGAGCTTTTTGTCAAAGCTGTAAAAAATCGGTAGCGGTCATAATGCGAGGATATGATAGGCCGGATTCAAGAAAATCTCTGTCACCAGTTAGAAGAACGTCAGCACTTGCGTTGATAGCTGCGCGAAGAATAGGACGGTCCATTACATCGCGAATAGCACTTTCAGATACATGCTCTGCATCCGGAGTTGGGACAATAGATATTGTGGTTAGGGCAATAGCTAAAAAGGCTTCTAAGGTTGCAAGCTTGTTTGG
>JAKSRZ010000048.1 GCA_024403375.1 Lachnospiraceae bacterium | reverse complement strand
CCTTCTTACCATCTACATAGTAAGTAACATCAGCGTCAAGCTTCTCAGTACCCTTAGTAAGGAAAACTCCATCAAGTGCCTGAGTAAATACATATTCGTCTAACTTATATGTGTGGCTTGTAGGTGTGAGGTTTGTAAGTGTGAAGCTTACCTTATACTCACCCTTCTTAGCAGGATCATCGCCAAGCTCTGCCTTAACCTTACCGTCCTTAGCAGAAACAGTTGAATTCTCATCCATCATTACGAAGGAAGCGGCATTAATAGCGTTGTTTACGTTTGCAAGACCTGCACCCTGCTGCATAACAGGATATACGTTTCCGTCAGCATCAACCATAGGTGTTGCTGTGGACATAAGAAGTGACTGAGCAATAGCACGATGAGAAACATTAGGGAACTTCTTGTACCAGCTTGTTTCTACGTAGCGCTTAAGCACTGCCATCATACCTGTAACCTGAGGAGCTGCCATTGAAGTACCGCTCATAAGCTCGTACTGATCAGGGCCACCGCCGATATCACATGAACCGAATACGGAGTAAATGCCACCGCCGGGTGCTGTGATTTCAGGCTTGATTGAAAGGTTACCGGGAACACCCCATGAGCTGAAGGAGCTCATCTGATAGTGATCTGAATTGTAAATTACAGGAGTAAGGCCCTTCTTAATTGTAACCTTACCTGTGTAGTATGTAACACCGTCAGCTGTTGTCTGAGCTTCTGATGCTTCACGAATAACAGCAGCATCATCAAGCTTGATAGATACGCAAGGAGCGCTGTACTCATAACCTGTAAGGTTAAGACCGATTGTACCTGTTGTGTTGTTGTAAATAATTGTTGCTGCAGCGCCTAAAGAAGCTGCAATGTTTGCTTTTTCAAAGAAGCTTGTTGTTCCTCTGCTACAGAAAACAACCTTGCCTGCTACATCAATTCCTTCGTAGTCTGTAGCCTGACCAAAACCGTTGATGAATACATATTCAACCTCTGCTGAATCTGCATCACCTGCAAGAGTGTCAAGGGGCTTGTTACCATATGTTGTGCTCTCTGAATAGGGAACTGTGTTGCCTGCAACTTCAATTACCTTACCGATAGCGCCATCGTTATCTACAGATGCAACTGTAAGAGCATTTGTAAATGTTCCGGGTGAACCTGCTGTCATGTAGCTTACGCCATCATAATAGAGTTCGCCGTATGTTGTCTGATCTGCCCAAGCACCGGCATTACCTGCAGAAATAACTACTACTGTATCAGATGCTGTAAGCTTGTTCATGATTTCCTGGTAATCAGTACTTACAGTGAAGCCGGGAGCTGAAGAACCTAATGAAAGGTTTACGGAATCACAACCAAGAAGGATAGCATCCTCAATAGCTGCCATGTAGTCAGAGTCATATGCACCGCCGCCAACACCGAAAACTTTCATAACAAGAATCTGTGCATCCGGAGCATTACCTGCTACATATACTGTGTCAAGTGCGTCTACAAAACCATCCTCTGTCTTGAGGTAGCGGTTTGCTGTTGCAATACCTGCAACGTGTGAACCATGCTCACCCTGGCCATCATAGATATGCTCAACGTTAAAGTCTTCATCAACATAGTTGAATGCGTATGCAATCTTATCAGAAATGATGAAGTCTTCTGCGGAAACATTTCCATTTAATGTTGCATAGGAATTAAGAAGAGGAAGTACCTTTTCAATATCCTTTGCGTCAAGAAGATCAATCTTATTAAGGTATGCGTTGAAATTCTTGTAAAGATTCCAACGAGCATCCTCCTGAAGGGCATAGAGGAAAGGATCGTTATTGAGGGACTGGTGTGTAATATCAAAACCTGTATCAATGATAGCGATTCTTCCGCCTGCACCTGTCTGTCCCTTAGCCCAAGCCTCGGAAACACCGGTCATATCTGTCTGAGAAATAACCATTTCAGGATCAGCTGCATCTACAGGGCTGCAAGGAAGGTACTTTGTCTCAACAATAACTTCCTTAACGCCGTCAATGTTTTCGATTGCCTCGATATCACCATATGCAACATCTGCAGAGATGATATTTGCAGCAACTGTGAGGTTCCACTTAACATCGATGTTTACCTCATCAGCAATCTTCTCTTCCATTACCTTCTGCTCATCAAGAACCTCTTCAATAAGGTCGAGAGCAGCAGCGTTCTCAGGCAGATCCTCTGTGGAGTAACCTGCGTCCACTACAGATGTACCGTCAAGCACGATAGATACACGTACCTGCTCGTCATCTGCAAACTGCATTTCAGATGCTTCAACATTGAATACATCTGTGTTCTTTGCCGTACTCTTGATTACGTCATTGTCAACTTTCTCAAATGCGTACTTCTTGCCTGTCTCTGTAGTCTCTACGGCATCAACTGTAGAGAGGGGAGCCAGTGAAGTAGCTACAAGGCTGAGAGCTAACAAAAGTCCAAGAAACGGCTTTGTTTTGAAGAACTTTTTCATAACCTTTTTCTCCCTCATGTTATTTTTTTTGATACTTCTATAAACTTAATACGTTGGTTTTTATTTGTCGCACCAACGCTACAACGCTTTAGCGTACCAAAGAATGGTGCGTATTATACTACGTCATTTGAGCAATTTCAACAGTTTTATAAAAAATGTATAAATTTTGTGTAAAAAAAGGTAGAAACTGCTGTCGCAGTTTCCCTATCGCTCAAAGCCGCTGGGCTCCCTCACGCTAAAGCGTGAGGGCTAAAAAAAAGACTGCGGTCATTTCCGCAGCCTTGATTTTAGTGCTCTCTCACATCTGCTCCGCCCTTATAGAACAAAGCCACCGTACCCGGTCCCACATGGGATCCTGTAACCGGTTCGTATGTGATTTTTATTAACTCCTTCGGAGGATTAATCTCATTTATGAGCTTTTCCAGCAAATCAGCGTCCTCAGGTGCATCTGCATGAACAATGCCCACAACCTGTTCTTCGGCATTAACAACAAGCTCCTTGTACTTTTCAGCCAGATACTTGATGCCGTTTTTCTTTCCACTCACCTTGTCTATTACAACAAGTGTGCCTGCCGGGTCTCCTTTCAGAATAGGCTTTATATTAAGAACCGAACCTATTATGGCAGCCTTTGCGGAAACTCGACCGGTTCTGTGAAGATATTTTAAGTCTTCAACTACCACTACCTGGTACATGTTCTTTTTATTATCTTCAATTATTTCAGCAGCCTTTTCAACATCAACGCCATCATCACGAAGCTTAACAGCGTCCATCACATATATTCCCTCGCCGAGAGAAGCAGCCAGCGTATCCACAAGACAAATCTTTCTGTCCGGGAAGTCTGCCCTTAATTGCTCAGCTGCAATTGAGGCCGCATTGAAGGAGCCGCTTATACCCGAAGACATTCCAATAAACAGGATGTCACAGCCTGCTTCCAATGCAGGGCTGAAAGAATCAATATATCTCTGTGGCGGTATCTGAGAAGTCTGCACCTCAGATGCATGCCTGATTTTTGTGTAATAGTCGTGCCCGTCAAACTCATCAGGGTTTGTTATGCCACTGTGCTCTTCTCCATCAAGAAGATAAGTAAGGGGTATTGCTTTTATATCATTTTTTGTCAGAAATTCTGAAGGAAGATTTGAAGAAGTATCTGTAAAAATTGCGAACATATAACCTCCATAAACATCATCTAATATTTAAGATTAGATTAGCACGTTGCATTAATTATGTCAACGGATGTCATATATTTAATTGTGAAAAATCTGTGTAATTATCTCATTAATCAACAACATCGGCATATTCCGTCCGAATAACCTTTGAAATATCTTCTACCGCAACGTACACCTGCATTCCGATCTTGCCGGCAGAAAAATAAATGCTCTCAAACTCCTTCGCAGAATCATTGATTACCGTTCTGAAAAACTTCTTCATTCCTATAGGGGAACACCCACCATGTACATACCCTGTAAGAGGAAGCAGGTCCTTTTGTTTCAGCATTTCTATGCTTTTTTCTCCTACAGCTGAAGCAGCCTTTTTAAGGTTCAGTTCGGCAGCAACAGGTATAACAAACACGTAATGAGTGCCGGTTTTTCCGGTTGTCACAAGAGTCTTAAATGCCTGAGCCGGATTTTCATCAAGTTTTTCCGCAATTTGCACACCCGTCAGTCCTTCGGCATTTTCCAACACCTTAACTTCATAATTCACTTTCTTCTGTTCAAGCGTTCTCATCGCATTTGTTTTTTCTACCTTCATATGTCCTCCACCGATATGTCCGTAATTCCAACATAATAATATCTTTTGATGTTTATTACAAGTGTCCGGGAAGAAACTGCTTCCGCAGTTTCCCAATCGCTCAAAGCCGCCGGGCTCCCTCACGCTGAAGCGTGAGGGCAGCACTAGGATTCCTTACTAAGCTTTGCCCTTTGCTTTTTCCACTTTGCAATCTGTATCATTTTTTCCCTGTTGTTTCCATTCTCCTGCTGTAAACTAAGAAAAAGATAATAACGATCCTCGCTCAGGCTGCCATCATTAATAGCTGCCTTAATAGCACATCCGGGTTCCGTATTGTGCTTGCAATCGCTGAATTTACAGCAACTCTGAAGCTCAATAATGTCCTCAAATGTATTCGAAATACCATCACCCGCCTCCATGATACCGATTTCACGCATACCGGGAGTATCTATAATAACTGCCCCGTTAGGAAGTTCCACCAGTTGTCTGTAGGTTGTTGTGTGGCGTCCCTTGGAATCTGATTCTCGAATCTCGGAGGTTTTCATGATCTCTTCTCCGACCACTGCGTTTACCAGGGTTGATTTTCCGGCACCTGATGACCCCAAGAGTGCTATTGTCTTTCCCGGCTCAAAATATTCTTCCAGTTCATCTGTTCCGATTCCATATAGTGCAGAAATTGCATGTACACGTACTTTTTCTGATAATCCCTCAACTTCTCTCACGTACCGACCGGGGTTGTTGCACATATCTGATTTCGTAAGAATAACCACCGGAATCGCCTCATCCTGAAGTGCAATGCTTACATAGCGTGCGATTCTGTTGTAACTGTAATCTCCATTAAGCGAAGTCACAATAAACACATAATCAAAGTTGGCAATCATTCCCTGGGCACACATTGTTTTAACATACTGATATGCATGACCCTTCTGATCAGGTCTTTCCATGTAATTTCTCCTGTTTACCACGGCGTTTACTATGGAATCTCCCGCAGGATTCAAATAGAAATCCACATAGTCACCAACAAGAGGAATTATCTCATCTTTGTTTTTGAAAAATGTTCCCTTAAGTCTTCCCTGATATTCCTTTCCTTCGTAAAGAATCATAAAAACATCACGCTGAATGGCGCTTATACGTCCTATAGTTTCATTTTTTGTATTCTCTGTATTCACTGTTTTATCTCCTTTTTTGCATAAAAAAAACCGTAGCCTGACAGCCACGGTGTACATCAAAATAATACTGTATCAAAAATTGATTACAGAACACCTACCGAGGTCATCACATTGTTCACATATAAAATTGTCTTATTAAGTTCAAACATGTTACTACCTCGCTTTCTTTTTTATTTCGACGGTAATAATACACCAAAGCAAAGTGCCTGTCAAGCTTTTTTCTTGACAGGCGCCGAAATCTTATTTTTCATATTGTTTGCAGAGTTCCTCAAGATACTGTAAGGCATATTCCGGTCGGTTTTCATAAAACTTTCTTACATCTTTAAGTTCTCTGTCAAATTTCGATGTGTTCTCACCGCTGTTCAAATAACGGTTAAGGCCCATGGCGATTGCTTCTCCATACCGATCGGCATAGTCATCAATAACCATACTTACATGTCCCGGTTCAAAGCAGGTTTCCACAATCTCAACATAATTGTCATGGAAGGCTTTTCGGAATTCATCGTTATTCATAAGATTATAAAATACCGGTGCAAGATTGCTCCATTTTCTTACGGTATAAAGATTTCCAAGGAGATTATACTCCTCAGAGGTTTCGTAGTTCCCGTACAGATTCGCGGAAAATTCCGTATCAAACAGTGCAAAACGCCACTTTCCGTCCGCATAAGGATTTCCTTCAATCGGAACCTCTGTACGCCACATCATACAGTTATTAACCGATTTTCTGAGCCAGTCGCTGTTATTGATATAAGTTTCAACAGCAAAATAGTCCATGAAACTCTGCATATCAAATTTTTCCCAGAATTTATTATAGTTTTCAGGATCCGTCATGTCCGCCGCATATGCCCAGTCATAGAAATTCTGGTATATTCGCCAGGTCTTCTCTTCTCCCTGGAATTCACTGTTTTTTACAATTGAGATGGTTTCCTTTGGAATATTGTAGTGAGACTGGAAATAGTAATCCTCCAGACGTTCTTTAATATGATACGTTCCCCAATATTCTCCGTCAATATACAGTAAGCTAAGCGACTCTGCCTGAGTTGATATTGCACGGTCTTTAACCAGTTCCTGAACTATTTCGTCTCTCAGGTTACTGTTGTTTGTGTCATTTCCACCATTTCTGAGCGTAATCTTATCGAACTTCTTGATTTTCTTACCATCCGCATCCCTGAGATCATCAAAGAATTTATAACGTAATTTGCTGTCGCCGTATTCTTCTCTTGCATACAACCTTATGCTTTTCTGGGCATTGCTTCTGGAAACATTTCCCGCCAGACGTATTCCCACCTTCTGTGCGAATACCTGCTCGCCATTTTCATATATGAACACCTCAGCAGGTCGTTCCCACTCAGGGCCGCTGTTATTATAATTTGTGGGATTCTTTGTGTTCCAGTTTTCAAGAAGTGGATTAAAATCCTTACTCCTGCGCCATTTCATGTAGGCGTTTCCGCACACATATATTCCCGTATCCTTATCGAACAGATTGTAAGGATTCGTAACAAGTGAGATGATTCGGAAGTCACTGAATACAGACTTGGTTTTTCCTACAAAGTAGCATTTTGTTACAGTTTCTCCGTAATTGCCCTTGCTGTCCTTCTGAACTGCTCTGACAATCATAGCCTTATCCACATTTTCCTTGGGCGGTATCACAATTCCAAGAGCAATATCGGTTCTTGCACTGAATACATTGCGGTCGACACTGTTATCATATATCCGTAATGGCTCTTTATACTTTTTAGTCATGGGAGAGCATGCGGGATCTGAGCCATCCAGTGTGTAATAAATTGTATTGCCGGCATCTCCTGTAAGTGTCAGCATAAATTCTTCAGGATAAAATCCACTGTCCGCTGAATAAATCGGTGCAGAAAGGTCTGTACGTTTTATTTTGTCGCTGTCCTTTGCAAACTTCTGAATTTCCAAAGCCTTAAAGTCCATTTCTCTGGCAACATTAAGAATCATAAGCGCAAAAACTGCAACCACAATTATAACTACAATTGTGGTCAAATTAAGCTTCTTCTTTTTCTTCACGTCCTGGGTCATACTCTCTTCTCGCTGTCAAAAAACCATGCCATTTCCGGCACATCCTTCGCGTGTCTGTTCAGCTTTATGCGAACCTCCTTAAGTTCCAGTCCGGTCTGCATAAAGTCCATTCTCATAATAGTATATTTAGCCATTAATAACGTCATTCGCTTTTCGGCTGTCCATTCGGTGCATCCGCCATTATATGTAAATGTGGCATCAGGAAGCCCTCCATTAAACAGGGCAATGGGAATCTGAGCCAATTCGTTGTCATACTTTGATCTGGCTATGATTTCCACGGAGTATTCGCCGGGCACTTCAGACTCCAATCCGAAGGAAAAGCTCTTTCCGCGAGCTGTTGCAACATTTTCAAGATTGATAATCAGTTCTCCCTCAATCTTATAATATACTGCATCCTCCTGCTCTCCAATGCCGTCATCCGTATTACCTGTTACCTCCACCGTTTCCTCTTCCACAAGTCTTGTATAGGCATGAGTATGGAGAAGGAATTGGCAAATGTTCATGGCACATCTTTGAAGCTCACCTCTTGAGAGCTTGCCCTCTTTCAGTGCTTCCATTGTATTATCACCACTACTGTTTACCGACGAGTCGGAGCACACCATATACATATCATTCTGAGCTCTGACCATGGCAGCAAAATTAGTTTTGGATGGTTTCGCTCCCTCTTCGTTAATCTGTGCCCACCAGTCGCTCATAACAACGCCGTCAAACCCCCACTCTTCTCGTAAAATAGTGGTGTTCAGATCATAATTTCCGGCTGTCCACAATCCGTTTACACAGCCATAGGTTGTCATTATTGCATCAGCACCGCTTTCTTTTACGGCTATTTCAAAGCCCTTAAGGTAGATTTCACGAAGTGCTCTTTCCGATACCACATTTTCCATATGGTGACGGTTTGTTTCCTGATTGTTGGCACAGAAATGCTTTGCAACTCCTGTTACGCCCGCACTCTGAAGGCCTCTGAAAATAGCACCGCCTATACGTCCGGTCACCACGGGATCCTCTGAAAAGTATTCAAAGTTTCTGCCATTAAGAGGATGTCTGTGAATATTCATTCCGGGTCCCAACAGGCAATCAACCTTATTCTTTATCATTTCCACTCCGGTAAATGCGTACAGTTCCTGCACCAGTTGTGTATTAAATGTGCAGGCAAGAAGTGTACCATTGGGAAGTGAAAATGCCTTCGCACCGCTGTCCAGTCTCATACCGGATGGTCCATCATCGCAGCAGGCACAAGGAATCTGCATTTCTTTAAGGTGTTGATTTACTCCGCCAAAAGCAGAAGCAGTACCCGCAGTTACCTTCGGACTGCCCATACCTTCTCCACGAACAATGCAAGTCAGGTCATCATCTGTAAACTGGGCAACAAACTCCTCTATAGTAACTTTCCCGTCCTTAACATCTGATAACTTATAGCCCTTATCTCCGGTGAAAGTAATTTCTTTTACTGCAGTTCTTTTACGTTCCTTAGTTTCAGCGCTTCTTAATGGTACATCCTCCGTAACAATACGTGTGCCCTTTTCGTCCTCCACTATACGGATTCTTTCGAAAGGGATCGTAGGAGCCATTGCCTGACGCAGCTGCTCAACGCATTTTGTTTCCTTAAGTTCCATGCTGCCCACCGGAACAATATCTCTGACATTTTCACCCACATAAAATGTATAGACACCTGCTTCCAATACAAGGGCAGAGGGATATCCGGTCACGCCGGTTTCGTCATAATTGCACATATCTCTTAAGCTGGCCGAAAGACAGATTTCCTGTTCCTCAGAGGGTGACAGATTTTTCGTCTTTGCAAAGTCCAGAAGGGTAACTGCAGGCTTTGCAAGTTTTCCTGAGGGTGATGCCACATAAAGCTGAAGCACCTGCTTTCCGGCCATCTCGCCCACATTTTTCACCTTAACCTTGATATCTGTTCGTTCCCCATTGCTTGTACACTCTGCCAAAGCCTGTTCGAACTTTGTATACGACAGGCCGTAGCCAAAGGGATATTGAACCTTTTCTTTGGCTATCGATTCAAAATAACGATAGCCCACATAAATATCTTCTCTGTAAAAGTTCCTGATAGGATCACCGAAATCATTATTTGAAGGATAGTCAGTTATGTCATAAGCAATGGTATCGGTAAGATGACCTGAAGGGTTCACTTTGCCCGCAAGAACATCAACTGTACCATAACCGCCCAACATGCCACCCTGCCATGCGTACAACACGGCGTCCGGATTGTATTGTTCGACGAACTTCATGTCAATAATATTTCCGACATTTAATACCACAAGCATTTTCGGAAAAGACCTGCGAACCACCTTCATCATGGCCTCTTCGGCCTCCGAAAGAAGGTACGCTCCGGGAGCATTGGCATTGTCTCTGTCCTCTCCGGCTGTTCGTCCTATAATCACAAGAGCCGAATCAGTTTCCTTAGCCACTGCTTCCACAAGAGAAGGATCAAGTTCCATTTCCGCCTGGCTCCAAGGTTCACCACCCCAGCCCCTTCCCTCATCGTAAGGGTGCTCTTTCTCCCATTCTGCATAAGCCTCTCGAAGTCTGCCGTTCACTTTTAATGAATCGCACTCGTCAAGAGCCTCCATAATTCCAACTACTCTGTTAACGTTAACCATACCACCGGAACCGGTACCGCTTTTATAATAATGATTTTGAATTCGACCAAATACTGCAACCTCCGTTCCGGCTTTGAGTGGAAGCACTGCGTTGGTATTCTTCAGCAGAACCTGTCCCTCCGCCGCTGCCTCTCTTGCTTTTGCTGCATATTTATCCATATCCAGAACATATTTCTTCATGATTATTCTTCCTTTCAGCCTCAGATTATATAATGTATGCCTCTCCCGGACGTCTGAGTTTATATATTTCTCTTAATTCATTCAGAACCGATTCCTTTTCCCTTATTTCCGGAAGCTTGTGACTCAGGACAAACTTTTGTGCAGGAAGTTCTTCCAGAACACGTATCGTTTCGTGAAGCACTGACACATTATACGCAATCTGACCATCCTTTCTGAAAGCATAGGTTGAGTCTCCCAGAAAAGCATACTCACCGCATCTTAATCCAAGGCATCCTTTTGAATGAGATGAAGGAATCGGGAAAACGTCCACATCCGGCCCCATAGAAATTCTTTCCTTTACAACGACAGCCTCAGGCACTTTTTTCCCGGTGAAATCACCGCCATATACAACATCCTCCTGCTGCAAGTTAATCCTCTTAATATTTCCCATATGATCCTCATGGAAATGAGAAATAACAATTCTTTTTGGCGACGTTATCTGATTCACCGTTTCCAACGCTTCATCCGATGCACCCACATCGAATACATAAGTCGCATCAGTCATATGAATAATAAAAACCTCCGCAGAAAGCGGGTTCTCGCTTGATGGCAGATATTCTATTTTTTTATCAATTATATATTCCATCTTCTGCTATTCTTTCACACTTTTTCTCTATATGCAACAAAAAAAGGAAACTGCGGTCGCAGTTTCCTGATTGCCCAAAGCAATGAAATTCCGAGAAGCTATTTCATTTCTTTTAATACGTAGCCGGCCTCTTCGATAACCGCTTTGTACTCTTCAAAGCTATGCTCATCACCTGTTACTACGGCTGTTCCTTTAGAGTGTGAAACCTCAGCTGTAAGGCCCATTCCTTCAAGAGCTTTCTTTACATGTGCTTCGCAATGTCCGCACATCATTCCGTCAATTACCAATGTCTGTGTCATATTCTTTTCCTCCTGGTTTTGTTCTGTATTTTCTTCGGTTGCGAAAGCAAAGCTTTCCTCCGTCTGAAACGTGTTTTTCTTTTTTATGAATTTTGCCGTAGGCATCTTCACAAAATTAAGCCTTAGTGCATTGCTCACCACGCAGAAGCTTGAAAGGCTCATGGCCGCAGCACCGAACATAGGATTAAGTGTCCATCCAAATGCATGAATATACGCACCTGCTGCCAAGGGTATTCCAATTACGTTGTAGAAAAATGCCCAGAAAAGGTTTTCTTTAATATTCCTCAACACTTTATGGCTTAAATGAACCGCATCCACAACACTGCCTATAGCGTCCTTCATAAGCACAATGTCTGCAGCATCTATAGCCACATCAGTTCCGGCTCCGATAGCAATTCCCACATCTGCGGAAGTAAGTGCCGGAGCATCGTTTATGCCGTCACCCACCATAGCAACCCTGCCTTGTGCCTTGAGTTTTCGAACCCACTCCTCTTTTTCTCCCGGGAGAACATTTGCTATAACCTGATCCACCCCTGCAATATCTCCAAGGGCCTTTGCGGTTATCTCATTGTCACCTGTAAGCATTATTACCTTTTTACCCATGCCCTGAAGAGCCTTTACCGTTTCTTCAGCATCCTCCTTCAGCACATCTGCCACCGCAATAACTCCAAGCAGTCTGTCATTTTTTGCAAAGAACAGCGGTGTTTTTCCTTGCTGTGACAGTTCTGCCGCCTTTTGACTAAGTTTCTCTGATATCGAAGCGATGTTTTCAATATAGCCGCGATTACCGCCATATATCTTATCTGATTCTATTGTTCCCATCAATCCGTTTCCGGGGAAAATCTGAAAATCTTTCACAGAAAGTGCTTTGATATTCAAACGATCTCCGCACGATACTACCGCCTTTGCCAGTGGATGCTCACTCTTGCTTTCCAACGAAAATGCAATCTTCAGAAGTTCTCTTTGAGTAGTCCCTTTTTCAGGAACCACATCTGTAACCACCGGCTTTCCCGTAGTAAGTGTTCCCGTTTTGTCCATTACAACTATATCGATTTTTCCCGCGTTTTCCAACGCCACAGCGTTCTTAAAGAGAATTCCGTTTCTTGCACCCACACCGTTGCCCACCATAATAGCCACAGGTGTTGCCAGTCCTAAAGCACAGGGGCAGCTGATTACAAGCACGGCAATGGCCCTGGAAATAGCAAAGCCCACACTCTCCCCGGCAAGCATCCATATAACAAATGTAACAGCCGCAATTCCCAGAACAACAGGAACAAACACTCCTGAAACCTTATCCGCTATTTTGGCAATAGGTGCCTTTGTGGCTGCAGCATCGCTTACCATCTGTATAATCTGTGAAAATGATGTATCTCTTCCCACGTGTGTGGCACGACACTTCATAAAGCCATTGGCATTGATTGTGGCAGCCGCTACCTTGTCGCCTTCTTTTTTGTCCGCAGGTATGCTTTCACCGGTAAGAGCCGACTCGTCCACAGCACTGTTTCCTTCCAGAACGATTCCGTCAACAGGGATTGCTTCTCCCGGCTTAACAACAAAAATATCACCTGTACTTACAAGCTCGACAGCTACTATCTGTTCCTTTCCGTCACGAAGCACAGTCGCCGTTTTGGGTGCGAGTTTCATCAGGCTTTTCAGTGCATCTGTAGTCCTTCCCTTGGAATAGGATTCCAACGTCTTTCCAACCGTAATAAGTGCCAGTATCATGGCTGCAGATTCAAAATACAGTTCATGCATATATGAGTGAGCCAGTTCACCGTTTCCCTGCTGGACTGCCCCAATAATGGCGTATAAAGCATAAACACTGTATCCAAAAGATGCCGCCGAACCAAGTGACACCAGTGTATCCATATTAGGTGCACCGTGAACAGCACTCTGTACTCCGCTTATAAAAAATTTCTGGTTTATCACCATTATGATTATTGCCAGAAGCATCTGTGTAAGTGATACCGCCCCATGATTTCCGTCTAAAAATGCCGGAACGGGCCAATTCCACATCATATGTCCCATAGACAGATACATTAATGGCATAAGGAACACCAAAGAGGCGATCAATCGTTTTAATATCTTTGGTGTCTCTGTATCTTTCAGCGAATCCGCAGACTGATACCCCTCATTACGTTCCCGACTGTCCGAATTATTTCCGGCAGCATCGGCCACCTTACTTGCACCATATCCGACCTTGACAACAGCCTCCACAATCTGCTCACTTCCTGCAGTTCCCTCAACCATCATGGAATTTGTCAGAAGGTTAACCTGAACTTCAGTCACCCCTTCAACCTTGGAAACGGCCTTTTCAACTCTGGCAGAGCAGGCTGCACAAGTCATACCTGTAACATTATACTTTTCCATTTTTTCACACTTTCATAACCTAACTGATTCATTGCTATTTCATAAGCTTCTGCAAGGTACCGACCAGTTCCTCAATAGTCCCCTCTTTTCCGTTTTTGAGGTCTTCAACCACGCAGGACTCAATGTGATTCGAAAGGAGCACCTTATTAAATGAGTTCAGTGCTGCTGTAATAGCACTGACCTGAACCAGTATATCCGGACAATATGCATCGTTCTCCAGCATATTTTTAACACCACGAACCTGTCCCTCAATTCGATTAAGGCGGTTCATAAGGTCCTTATATTCTTTTTCGTTTCTTTTCTTTTTTCTTGCACAATTACAACAAGCTTCTTTTTCAGCCATGCTTATCCTCTTCATCGCTCATTATTATACCCCCACAGGGTATGTATTTCATTCCATGATGATATACCCCCGGCAGGTATAAGTCAAGACTTTTGTAAATAAAAAAGTGGCTGTGAAAAACGATTTCTCATTTTTCACAACCACTTTGTTTATCCTAAAAGATATGCAGAATCCTGATCAACAGTAACCATGCAAGACCGTAGTAAGATACAACTGCAACCAGGTCATTTACCGTTGTGATCAGGGGACCTGACGCTACTGCAGGGTCTACCTTGATTTTGTTGAAAAACAGAGGGACAAAAGTTCCCACAAGACTGGATATTACCATAGCCAACAGCAATGAAGCTCCTACACATACAGAAATAAGCAGGCCCGTCTTAAAGTCATATCCCTTAAATACAGACAGATATGCACTCAGGAAAAGCAATGTCAATATACCGAGCAACAGACCATTAATAAAGCCAACCTTTAATTCCTTTATAACCAGCTTAATCTTGTCCTTTGCTTTAAGGTTTTCATCAGTAAGTACACGAATTGTTACGGCAAGAGACTGTGTTCCAACGTTTCCGGCCATATCAAGAATCAATGACTGGAAGCAGATTACTATGGGAATTACGGCCACAACGCCCTCAAAAATACCTACTACGGAAGAAACACCCATACCAAGGAACAGAAGAATAATAAGCCAAGGAAGTCTCTTTTTCATACTTTCAAATATGCTCTCTTTTAAGTCTTCCTCTGCAGTCAAGCCGGCGAACTTTGCGTAATCGTCACTCATCTCATCATCAACTGCTTCGATAACGTCTTGAGATGTAAGAATACCGATTATTTCTTTATTGGCATTCAGAACGGGAAGGGAATCTTCTGCATAGGACTTGATCTTTTCAATGCAATCCGAGATTTTTTCATGATCCATAAGGTACGGATATGAATATGCTATAATGGAATCAAGCTCCGTATTCTCTCTTGCAACTATCAGTTCTATTAAGTCAATTGCTCCGCAGAAAACTCCGTTTTCATCTGTCACATATATTGTCGTAATATTGTCATTGTCTCCGGCCTGTGAAACAAGCTCATGAGTCGCCTGCTTTATTGTAAGATTGTTCTTTATGCAAATATAATTTGTGGTAATCAGACTTCCTATTTCGTCATCCTCATAGGAATGAATAAGCTGTACATCAGCTTTGACCTCTTCGTCAAGAATCGGTCTGAGTCTTGCTCTCGTCTCGTCATCAATGTCCTCCAACAAGTCTACGGCATCGTCGGAATCCATCTCATTAATGACCGCAGCCAGCTTGTTTATTCCGAGTTCCTTGATGTACTCTTCAGGTTCCTCAATAAAGGAAAGTACGTCAGAAAACCACTCTGCACCAAGTATATCGTAAAGGTGCAGTCTTTCTTCTTTGGTTAACAGCTCCAGACTTTGTGCAATATCATTTCCATGATAGTCCTGAAGCTTTTCTGCTATTTCAGCATCCGGTGCTCCGCTTCTGATAATAGCAACTATTTCATCAACAAATGTAATCTCTTTTTCCATTTAAGCCTCCTTTCGCTCAAAAAAGAGCATAAAAAATCCACCGTGCTCAAAAAGCACAACTACGTTGTGACGTTCGAAAACGATGGATAAAGGCTTAATTACCGTTAAGTGGCATAGCTACAGACAGGAAACAGTTCTAAGTCTATTTCCATCGTTATATGTACTTCGACCGTGACTATCACAACTGTCCATATCTGCCTCCTTTTTATAAATTTATTGTTTACTTATCTTACCACTGATGCAAGGCCTGCAAAGCATGCAACACAAGCAATTGTTGCAATAACACCCCATGAAAGAGCGATGATAGACATAACACGACCTGCAGTTGCCATCCCCCTCTTCTCAGGATCTTTTCTGCCGAGTGCACCAAGGATAATACCTACTATTCCGCAGATGGAGCCAATCCAACCCATACCTGCTGCACCAAATCCAAGGGAAATCAAAAGTGAAATAATACCAAGTACTAATGATGCTGTTGCCATAATAACCTCCTCAAAAAAGAAAATAATAACAGGTTTAGCGTACCAAATTTGTGTCCTGTTTGCAATACTAAAATGTATTCCTTCTATAAATTGTCAGTTTATAGTATAATACCCCTATTCCAACTATTGAGGTAAATTATGTTCCCGACTTTCACCATTTTCGGCACCACTGTCGGCACATATGGCGTGCTGGCTGTATTGGGCTTTTTTGCCGCATTTTTTATTGTATATTCGTTGTTAAAAAAGAGCATATCGTTTGAAGATCTTATCATTCTGGCTGTTGCCGCCGGAGTAGGACTTATGGTAGGCGGTCACCTGCTTTTTGCATTAACAAATATTGATAAGCTCATACTTGTCATCAATTCAGAAGAGGGGCTGTTCAGCAGCTTCGGACTGCGTTTCCTCATTCAGCTTTTTTCAGGCAATGTCTTCTATGGTGGCCTCATAGGCTCACTGATTTTTCTGTACTTTGCCTGCAAAATCATGAAAAAAGATTCTATGCTTATTTTGAACGCTTATGCAGTTGCAATTCCAGCATTTCATTTTTTCGGCCGCGTCGGATGCTTTTTTGCGGGATGTTGCTACGGAAAGCCTTCACACTGGGGATTTGTCGTTCACAATAATGCTCTGCTTCCGGAAATAAACGGTGTCCGCACCATTCCGATTCAGCTTATTGAAGCCGGCGGAAATCTGATGATTTTCCTGCTTCTTTTCTTTCTGTCCAAAAAAGAAAAATACGCACATCTGCTGCTTAATATCTATCTGATTGTTTACCCTTGTCTCAGATTCTGTACGGAACTGTTCAGGGGAGATGAAGCCAGAGGAATCTGGTTTGGTCTTTCCACTTCTCAATGGATAAGCATTGTATTATTGATTATTTCCGTCACAGATCTGGCTCTGCGAAAAATCAAACGTACTATTTAGCCTCCGGGAGTTTTTTATACGTAAGATCAATGGCACACACTCCTTTGTCATTGCCCGCCTTTGTTGACATGTAACGCGGTCAATGTTATACCTATTTCAATAATATTCTTGTAAGAAAGGAACAGTACAATGGAAAACAGACTTAAAGTAATAATGAAGACAAGCATCATCGGAATTGCCGGAAATGTTCTGATGGCCTTGTTCAAAATCATTATCGGTACTATTTCCGGAGCAATTTCCATTCTCACAGATGGTATAAATAACCTTGCAGATGCCGGATCCAGTTTTATAACAATTGTAGCCGCTGCCTTCGCAGGGAAACCTGCCGACAAGAAGCATCCTTTCGGATATGGCAGAGTTGAATATCTTTCCTCTCTTCTGATTGCAGGTATCATTCTTTATGCCGGTATCACTTCCCTTATTGAATCCGTGAAGGGCATAATTAATCCGGAAACCGCCAGCTACAGCACCATTTCCCTGGTAGTTATAGTTATTGCCGTTATTGTTAAGCTTGTTCTTGCACTTTACACTCAGAAGCAAGGAAAAAAGGCAAATTCCGATTCCCTTATAGTTTCAGGAAAGGAAGCTCTTCTGGATGTGGTAGTTTCCGTAGCCACAGTAGTTGCAGCCATCATATACATGTTTTTCCATGTATCTCTCGAAGCTTACCTGGCAACAGTTATTTCCCTTGTTATCATTAAAGCAGGCTTCGATACTCTCAAGGAAACAATATCCAAAATCATCGGTGAACCTGCGGAAGTTTCTTTGGTAATCGAATTAAAAAAGACCATAACTTCCTTTAAGGGTGTACACGGTGCATATGACCTTGTTCTGAATAATTATGGCCCTGATAAATATATGGCTTCCGTCCATATTGCAGTTGATGATACCATGACAGCTGCTGAATTTGACACTCTGATAAGAGCCCTTGCAGATACGGTATACGCAAAGCACAGCGTTGTTTTATCCGCAGTTGGTCTCTATGCAAAGAACACTACCAATCCCAATGTTGCTTCTGCCTTGAAGTCAATTGTCGAGCTTGCTGAAAAAGAAGAGCATGTTATCGGTGTGCATGGCTTCTACATGAACGAAGCAACTAAGGAAATGCGTTTCGACATGGTTGTAAGCCTTAATACAAAGGACCGCATCGGAGTTTATAACAAGGTCATGGAGAAAATCAGAGCACTTTTCCCTGATTATGCAATTATCGCCACAATGGACATCGATTTTAATGAGTTAGTCTAATCGTAGTCAAATTTTCCGTCGTTTTTCTCTTCAAGTGCTTTAATCAAATGATAAGTGTATTCATTGTAAGGAGTTGGGATTCCCAGCTCCTTTCCCATTTTTATAACGGCTCCTGAAAACATATCAATCTCAGTGTGTCTCTTCATATCGATATCCTAAAGTGTTGAATAACGCGCTCTGGGCTTAACCTGAGTACCGCCGAGGGAAGGTAAGCAAAAACACAACTTTGAAACCTTTGGGCCTCAAAGTTGTGTTTGGGAGATAGGAACAATTATAAAATGTGGAAAGCTTATTTAACTATCTTTGCAGCAAATTCTTTTACTGCCTTAAGGTCATCTGCATTGGGTCTTCCTTTATGCATGGGTCCAAAGGATCCGGGGCAATGGAATTCCTCCTCTGCTATACTGATTGCCAGACCGTCAACTACCTTTGCCAGAGGCTTCTTCATTGACTTGATCATGGCTGATGTTCCAAAAAGAACTATCTGACCGATTTTGTCTCTATTTACTGTGATAAATGCCTTAACAACGGGGTCCATGTCAAAAGCATAGTATGAGCATCCAAGAAGGAGCACATCTGTCTTGTCCTCAAGATCACTCTCTACTGTGAGCGCAGGAATGCCTGTCTGCTCCTCAATTGCTTTTGCAAGCTTTTCTGTGTTGCCTGATTTTGTGTAATATCTTACTGCGTATGTCATTTTATCGTCCTCCTAATTTAATAAACTTTCTACTATTGATTTTTTCTCAAAGAGAATACAACCGCCTGCGTGGTCTTCTTTCAGTACTCCCTTGTCCTGGAGTGCTCTGAAAAGCTTTGATTTCAGTGCCTCTCTGAGTGATGTCTCTTTCACGTTGATGTCGGAATAGGGTGAAAACGGACAAGGCTCAGCTCCACCATGGGAGTTAATGTGGAAGAAGCCTCTTCCTGGCTGCCATTGCAAACTCTGCCATAAATAAAGCTTCTCTCGGGTTCTTTAATGTTGCTCTTACC
>JAKSRZ010000047.1 GCA_024403375.1 Lachnospiraceae bacterium | reverse complement strand
AAAAGAAGTTGAGCCCACCAAAGTATCGGATGTTGTGGCAGTAACCAACACACCCACAAGCACACCAACAGCTACACCTACAACCGCACCTACAGACACACCTGTACCAACAGCAACAGATACACCGGTGCCGACAGTTGCGATAGAAATAAATCAGACAGAAGAGCCTGTACCCACACCTCCATTCTGCCTTACAAAAGACCCAAATCGAAAGGCAAGAGTACTCATTGACGCCGGACATGGTGGACATGATGGCGGAACTGATGGTGACAGAAAAGAACGTGACGAAAACGGTAAAAAGATTTGGGAATGTGATATTACACTGCTGATTTCGTTGCTTGTAAGAGACAAGCTTGAGGCAGCAGGCGTTGAAGTAATCATGGTAAGAGATAAGGACGTGTATCCCGGCACTCCTACAGAGCGAGTCGAGCTTGGCAGTTCATTGGATATTGATTGCCTGGTGAGCATACATCTTAATGCAAGTGACCATCCTGAAGTTTCCGGAACAGAGGTATGGTATTGCGACGGAATTACAGGAAATGCAGACTATCCCACATCGGTTAAGGCCTATGTAAGTTGCTTCCCCGAGGAGGAACAGAAGGCTGTAGAGGATAAACTGCTTAAGGACAGAAAGAAGCTTGCACAGCTTGTTTTATCAAGTCTTATAGAGCAGACAGGATCAAAGGACAGAGGAATCAGACCTACAAAGGATCTGGCACTTACAAAATGTGCAAATCCCTCATGTCTTGTAGAATGTGAATTCCTTAGTTCCGACGATAAGTATCCTCTTTTAATTACACCTGAATATCAGGATACTACAGCAACCGGAATTACAAATGGTATTATTAAGTTTTTGGATTATCTCGGAGCTTTGAAGTAAGCACGAGATACAGTAATAGCAAGGATATTTATGAAATCATCAAGAAATGTGGTATTTGTTATCGGAATCGGATGTTCTCTGGTGGCAATTATCGCGGTTATTCTTCTTGGAGTAACAGTTATAAAGAAAGCTAAACAGAATAATGCAGATGCTCTGACGCCTACGCCGGTGGCAGTGGAAAAGGCAACACCGTCTCCTGAAATAACAAGAGAAATTGTGGGACCTTCCGAAACCAACATCGATAATCGTCCGACTATAGAGATGACATCCGGACCGATAGTTATTATTGACCCGGGGCACGGCGGAAATGACGGCGGAACCAACGGGAACCGTGAAGAGCGAACAGACGAGGGAAAACATTATTGGGAATGTAATATTGCTCTGGATATCAGCCTTCTTGTGAAGGAGAAGCTTCAGAATGCCGGAGTAAGAGTGGTCATGACCCGTGAAGAAGACTATTTTTGCGGAACTGTTGTGGAAAGAAAAGAGTTTGCTGATTCAATAGAGGATGCTGTCTGCTATGTGAGCATTCACTTAAATGCGGCCGATGATAAGTCGATTACAGGAACAGAGGTTCTTTATAACGATAATGCCAATTCGGACAGCCCGGTTCTTGCCAAATATGTTCTGAATGGCCTTCTTGATAAAAATGGTTCGCGAGACCGTGGACTTAAGGTAAGAGATGACCTTGGTGTTCTTAAAACACAGCATCCTTCCTGCCTTGTGGAATGCGAGTTCTTAAGTGCAGACGCAAAATTTCCTTTGCTTATAGATCATGACTATCAGGATCTTACGGCAGAGGGCATCACTAATGGTATTATAAAGTATCTTGATTATGTGGGGGTAATGGAATAATGAAAGAACTGAAACTAAGCCATGTACACACTATTGTAGCCAGTTGTATAGCCTATGTGATTCAGGCTGTAATCAACAATTTTATGCCCCTGCTTTTCCTTACATTCAGATCTGAATTTGGTCTGTCATTAGGAAAAATCAGTGCATTAATCGGTATCAACTTCCTTACTCAGCTTGTTATGGACCTGGCAATGACCAAGCTGGCCGACAGAATAGGATATCGTGCATCCGTACTTTTGGGACACATTTTCTCATGTATAGGATTACTTGGACTGGCATTCCTTCCGGATATGCTTGGCAACAAGTTTGCAGGCCTTGTAATCTGCACAATTGCAGCCGCTATCGGTGGCGGTATTATCGAAGTGCTTATCAGCCCCATTGTTGAGGCTGCACCTACAGAAAATAAAGCAGGCACCATGTCCTTACTGCATTCCTTCTATTGCTGGGGACAGATGCTGGTTATCATATTTACCACAATTTTCTTTGCCATCGTAGGCATTAAGAACTGGCGTATTATGGCAGCTATCTGGGCATTCCTTCCTGCTGTAAATATGCTGTACTTTGTATTTGTGCCTATTAAGAAGCCTGTTGAGAAGGAAGAAAGCCTTAAGGCAACAGACCTTCTTGCAGCTCCCGCTTTCTGGGTACTCTTTGTGCTTATGCTTTGTGCAGGTGCATCAGAACTCAGTATGGCTCAGTGGGCATCAGCATTTGCTGAATCTGCACTTAATATCCCCAAGGCAGTGGGTGACCTTTTTGGACCTTGCTTCTTTGCAGCCTGCATGGGAATAGCAAGACTTCTTTATTCCATGTTCTCTTCCAAGGTAAAGCTTCAGAGATCCATGGTTTACTCCGCAGCACTTTGCGTATTTGCATACATCCTCACAATCGTATCCGGCAATCCTGTATGTTCACTTATTGGTGTCGGCCTTGTAGGATTTTCCGTTGGAATTATGTGGCCCGGCACATTCTCATTGGCATCTGCAAAGATTCCTATGGGCGGGACAGCACTTTTTGCACTTCTGGCTTTTGCGGGAGATATTGGTTGTGCCGTAGGACCTACCCTGGTAGGTGTTGTTGCCGGTGCAGCAAAGGACAACCTCAAGATTGGCCTTGTAGTGGGAATTGTCTTCCCCTTGATTATTATGATTACTCTTCTTTCTGTTAACAAAAAGTTAGCGAGAAAGATTTCCAGAAACAGAGGAGTATGGCTTGCTGTGGTAGCAGCTATAGTTCTTATAGCATTGTCAGTATGCTTAAAGGGTTGCGGTAAAGAGCAGAAGAACCCTGAAACTCAGCCTACACCTACTCCTATAGCACTCAGCGAGACAAAGGCACCCGTGCCTACAGAAGCACCTAAGGGTGAAGATACACCTGCTCCTCTTGCTACTGAAACACCCACTCCTGTACCGACAGAAGGAACGGAACCTGAGGTAACAGCAGCACCTGAAGCTACAAATACACCTGCACCCACAGCAACACCTGCTGCAACAGATGAGTTCCCTGAAGGAAAGATTAAGGATGTAAACAAGATAGTTTATACAACCTCAGATCTTAACGTAAGAAAGGGACCCTACAAAACCTATGACAGACTCATGGTTGCAACGAAGGGTGAGGCTCTTACAGTTACAGGTGAGTGCAGTAACGGATGGCTCAGAATTGTACGAGATGGCAAGGTCGGTTATGTAAGCGGAGACTACACTACCGAAAAGGCTCCGGATGCAACACCTACTCCTACACCTACAGTAAAAGCAACAGCAACACCTGAACCTACACAGGCACCGGAAGCAACAGCAACGCCGGTTCCCACACAGGCACCTGAGGCAACAGCAACACCCGTTCCTACACAGGTACCTGAGGCAACAGCAACACCTGCACCTGCAGAAATACCTTCAGCAGGTACATCAATTGATGAATACAGTGGATTTGACGGTATTGCCTACTTCTGTTACGACCTTAACGAAGACGTTATCAGATACGTAAAGAATAAGGATACACAGATGCAGCCCGCATCACTTACAAAGATGCTGACAGCTCTTGTAGCCATTGAGCATATGGACCTCTCCACAGAGATTGAAATGCCTCTGGAGGCTATGAGATGGGTCGGCTACACTGATGCAGACGGTAATGCGGTTGCAGCAGTTGACAAGGATATGAGTGTTTACGGTGCACCTGCCGGAACTGTCCTTACTTTGGAGGACTGGCTTAACGTACTGATGCTTCTCAGTGCAGCAGATGCTGCGGACACAATCGCAATCGGCGTAGGTGGCTCTATCGACAACTTCGTTGAAATGATGAACACAAAGGCTGCTCAGCTGGGAATGGATAACTCCAACTTCGATAACCCTGTTGGAGCAGACCAGTCAAGCGGTTTCTACAGCACATATTCCACTGCTGAAGATATGGCAAAGCTTGCGGCAGCATTCATGCGTAACAGTCAGCTCAGAAAGATTGTTTCCCGCACAAGCTACACAACTTCTACAGGTTTTGCTGTTGAGAACACACCTATAAAGAATATTAATCTCCTTGTTTCCGACAGTGCTTATAAGAGCAACGTATTTACATGTACCGGTATTAAGACAGGTTACACAACCGACGCAGGACAGTGTATCGCTGCATCCGGTAAGGATGATAACGGAAACGAATACCTTGTTGTTCTTCTTGATTGCAAGAGCAGAAAGGGTTGCGCCGAGCAGGCAAAGAAAATGCTTGAGTACTTATTTATTATCATGGATTAGAGGTAATTTATGTCACAGCAATACAGCGGAAACGATATAGTTGTTCTTGAGGGCCTGGAGGCAGTAAGAAAGCGTCCCGGTATGTACATCGGAAGTACCGGAACGAGAGGACTGCACCATCTTGTATGGGAGATACTTGACAACGGAATAGATGAGCATCTGGCAGGGGCCTGCAACCGCGTGGACGTTTGTATTCAGAAGGACGGCGGAATTGCCATTACGGACTATGGCCGAGGCGTGCCGGTGGATATTCATCCCACAAAAGGAATTCCCACGGTCAGAGTCGTATATACAGTGCTTCATGCCGGCGGAAAGTTCAGCAGCTCCGTATACAAAGTATCCGGCGGTCTGCATGGCGTAGGTGCGTCTGTAGTAAATGCCCTTTCCAAGAAGATGATTGTAGAAGTTCGTCGTGACGGAAAGATTTACCGAGATACCTACGAAAATGGCGGACATCCTACTACGGAGCTGGAAAAGGGTATGCTCCCTGTTGTGGGAAAGTGTGCAAAGAATGATACCGGTACAAAGGTAGTATTCTATCCGGACGAGACAATCTTTGAAACAGTTGAGTTCAAGGCAGAAGTAATCGCAAAGCGTCTTAAAGAATCAGCTTTCTTAAATAAGGGGCTTACAATCAACTTTAAGGATGAAATAAACAAGACCGAAGTCAAGTTTTACGAAGAAGATGGAATTAAGAGCTACGTAAACTATATTGCTAAGAATTCGGCAAGAGATAACGAAGGCTTTAAGACACTTATTCCCGAGCCTGTATATATCGAAGGTGTTTCCGGAGACATAGAGGTTGAAGTGGCATTTACATATGCCAACACATATGCGGAGCAGATAAATTCCTACTGTAACCGTATTAACGTAGTAGACGGCGGTACACTTGTTACCGGCTTTAAGTCAGCACTTACAGGTGTAATGAACAAGTACGCACGAGAGCTGGGCATTCTTAAGGAAAAGGACGAGAACTTCGACGGTAAGGATATCAGAAACGGTATTATTGCCATTATCTCTATTAAGCATCCTGATCCTCAGTTTGAAGGCCAGACAAAAACAAAGCTTGGAAATACAGATGCCAAGCAGGCTGTGGATGATGTAGTATCTGCAGAAATCACAAGATATTTTGATAAAAACATTGAAGAGTTAAGGGCAATCCTCGAAAACTCAATGAAATCATACAATGCACGTAAGGCGGGAGATAAGGCAAGAAATGCTATTCTTAAATCTCTGAGCGATGTGGACACAAGAAGCAAACTGGCATCATGCTCTTCAAAGAAGCCTGAAGAATGCGAAATTTACATCGTAGAGGGTGATTCTGCCGGCGGTACTGTAAAGACCGCAAGAAATCGTGCTACACAGGCCGTGCTCCCCTTAAGAGGTAAGCCTCTTAATGTAGAGAAGGCACCCCTTGAAAGAATTCTTACGAATAACGAAATCAAAACCATGATTGCTGCATTCGGATGCGGAATTGGTGATGACTTCGACCTTTCAAAGCTTCGTTACAATAAAATCATCATCCTTACCGATGCCGACGTAGATGGTGCTCATATCAGTACACTGATGCTTACTTTCTTCTATCGATTTATGCCTGAACTCATTATGGAGGGAAAGGTTTACCGCGGAATGCCACCTCTTTATAAGGTGGATTATGAGGTGGGAAAGAAGAAAGAGTCCCAGTACCTGTTCAATGATTTTGAACTGGAAAAATTCCGTAAAGAAGGCCACAAGATAGTGGGCCTTCAGAGATACAAAGGTCTTGGTGAAATGGATGCAAGCCAGCTTTGGGAAACAACATTGAATCCCGAAACAAGAGTTCTGGCACAGGTCAGCATTTCTGATACAGTAGAAGCGGATGAAGTCACCACACTTCTCATGAGTTCCAACGTTCCTCCGAGACGAGATTTCATCATGACCGAAGCACGTAACGCAAAGCTTGATTTCTACGAAGACGCAAAATAAGTTAAAGGTATTTTATTATGGCGAGTAAAACCACAGCCCCTACAAAACTGGCTGAATTATTACAAATAGATTTTTCTGAAGAGATGAAAAACTCTTACCGTGACTATGCGGTAAACGTAATCATCGACCGAGCACTTCCTGACGTAAGAGACGGCCTTAAGCCTGTTCAGAGACGTATTCTTTACGCAATGACAGAGCTGAATCTGGAGCCTAAAAAGCCTCACAGAAAAAGTGCCCGTATTGTCGGCGATACAATGGGTAAATATCATCCTCACGGCGATTCCTCCATCTATGATGCACTTGTGCACATGTCGGAGGAGTTCTCCATGTCTATTCCACTTATTGACGGACACGGAAACTTCGGCTCCATTGACGGTGACCCTGCGGCGGCCATGAGATACACGGAGGCGAGACTTTCCGAGGGCGCTATGACTATGCTTGAGAACCTTGAGCATAATCTTGTGGAATACCAGCCAAACTTTGATAATTCCGAGAAGGAGCCTACGGTTCTTCCGGCACTTCTTCCTAACCTGCTTATAAACGGAACTACAGGTATTGCGGTAGGTATGACCACAAACATACCGCCCCATAATCCCGGCGAGGTTATCGATGGAGTTATAGCATACATGGATAACCCGGAAATAACGGTTCCCGAGCTTATGGAGTATATCCCAGGACCTGATTTCCCTACAGGTGGAATCATTACAAACAGCGACGTGCTTCCTCAGCTCTATGCAACAGGCGAAGGAAAGATAAAGGTTCGTGCCAAGACTACCATTGAGAACGGAGAAAACGGCCGAAAGAACATTATCGTTACCGAGATTCCTTATACAAGCGCAGGCAATAAGCAGAAGCTTGTGGAAAACCTTGTAGACCTTATGAAAAATAAGGTGTTTGAGGAAATTTACGACGTAAGAGACGAGTCTTCCGCAGACGTAAGAATCGTTATTGAAGTAAGAAAGGACAGAGACGTTGAGAACCTGCTTAACGGTCTCTTTAAGAAATCTCCTCTTGAAGATACTTACTCCGTAAACCTTCTGGCTGTAAAAGAAAAGCAGCCCATTCTCTTTAATTTGAAGAGCCTTATTAAGGAATTTGTTGATTTTCAGGAAGAGCTTTATACTAAAGAATATCAGAATCGCCTTATGCGTGCGAAGGACAGGATGGAAGTTGTGGAAGGTCTCCTTCGTGCCACGGACGTTATCGATCTGATTATTGAAATACTTCGCGGAAGTAATTCTGTAAAGCAGGCTAAGGAATGCCTCACAAAGGGCGATATTACAGATATTAAGTTCAAGTCTGAGGCATCAAAGAAGCAGGCTATGACGCTGGATTTTACCGAGCGTCAGGCAGATGCAATTCTTTCTATGCAGCTTTCAAGACTCATTGGACTTGAGATTTTGAAGCTTCACGAAGAAAGCGATACTATTAAAGCTAACATTGCTGAGTACGAAAAAATTCTTGGTTCCATGAAGGAACTTCACAAGGTTATTAAAAAGCAGCTTCAGGAGTTCAGAAAGAAGTTTGGCCACGAAAGACGTACTCAGATTACAACCGTAGAGCAGACAAATTACGTAGTCGAAGAACGTATTGAAGACATTTATATTATCATTGATAAATTCGGATATACAAAAGCTGTGGATGCGACTGTATATAACAAAGCAACATCGGAACAGCTCAGCGAGTATGTATATACCATTAAGATGAAGAGCAATGACAGACTTTGCGTGTTTACTGCCGAGGGCAGCATGTACCAGGTGAAGGCACAGGCAATTCCTCGTACAAAACTTCGTGAGAAGGGCACGCTGATTCATCAGCTTACCAAAATCGGAAAAGAGGAAGTCCTTCTTTATGCCGGTTTTGAAGAACTTTTCGAGTGCTCTTTCCTTTTTGCAACACAGTCAGGCTATGTTAAGATAGTTTCAGGTATTGAGTTTGATACAACACGTACTCAGGTTAATACCACAAAGCTGGATCCGGGAGATAAGCTGGCAGGAATAGTCAAGCTTACTGCTACAGACATTCTTTCGGAAAACAGAAAAGTCATTATGATGACCTCATCCGGTCTTTCACTTGGATTCCCCCTTGAAGAGGTGGCTGAGTTCAAGAAGACGAGCCGCGGAGTAAAGGGAATCACCCTGGAAAAGAATGATAAATTGGCACTTTGCAAGGTTGTTACCCCTACAGAAGAGAACTTCGAGTTCAAGGGCAAACAGCTTTCCGCAAAGAAGGTGAAAATGAGAAAACGTGGTGCTAAGGGACAGAAAGCGACCTTATAATGCCGGTTTAAAGGAGATATACTTATGAATATTTTAACTTGGGCGTTGGCTCTCGAATTCTTTTTGGTAGGAGTCGGCCTGGCAATGGATGCCTTTGCAGTTTCAGTGTGCAAGGGACTCGGAATGACAAAAGTAAATAAGAAGCAGACATTTATTATTGCTTTGTTTTTCGGTGGCTTTCAGGCACTGATGCCTTTTCTCGGATGGCTTCTCGGAAGCCGCTTTGAGAAATTCGTAAAGGCCTTCGCACCTTGGGTAGGCTTTATCCTCCTCCTTTTTCTCGGCGGAAAGATGATTATCGAGGCTGTTAAGAACAAGGAAGACGATAAGGTAGAAGAGAAAGATAAGAAACTTGATATGAAGGAGCTTCTTGTCATGGCAATTGCAACTTCTATCGATGCCCTGGCAGTAGGAATATCCTTCGGTCTGCTTTACCCCAGAATCGGCACAATACTTGTGGCTATTGCGACTATCGGAGTGACAACCTTCCTCATAAGCTTTGCGGGTGTTTTTATCGGTAATGTATTCGGAACACGATTTGAAAAACGTGCACAGATTGCAGGCGGTATTATTCTTATACTGATCGGCGTGAAAATTATTCTTGAAGGGTTAGACATTCTTAAGCTTTAGTTTATTGAAAAAGCGGGAATTACAACGTATAGTAAAAAATCGGAGGTACTATGAAGAAAGTAATTACTTACGGAACATTTGATCTTCTTCATGCAGGACACATTAACCTGCTCAGACGAGCTCGTGAGCTGGGAGATTATTTGATAGTGGCACTTTCCACAGATGAGTTCAATGCAGGAAAACATAAAGAAGCTTACCATTCCTATGAGGATCGCAAGCTTATTCTCGAAGCTATCAAGTATGTAGACGAGGTTATTCCTGAGAAAACATGGGAGCAGAAAATTCCTGATGTCGTTAATAACAAGGTAGACGTTTTCGTTATGGGTAACGACTGGGAAGGCAAATTTGACTTCCTTAAGGAGTATTGTGAAGTTGTTTATCTTCCTCGTACTCCCGGTATCTCTACCACACAGATTAAGTCAGATCTTCATAAATAAAAAAATTTATAAAAAATTAATACACAGCTGTTAAGAAATCTTTTCATTCGTCCGATAAGGTAATTAGGAGCTGTGAGAAGGTCCTAACAATATGCCGACGGATCGGCAGGACAGGAGGAAACAACATTATGCGTATTGATGCAATGTCTGAAATTTATTCCGTATATCAGGCTAACGGCAAAATGAAAAAAGTTGAATCCGCCAAAGCTATGCCCAGAGACAGTGTTTCAATCTCAGGTTTCGGCAGAGATTTGCAGGTTGCTAAAGAAGCAATCAGTGCAACTCCCGATGTCAGAGAAGATAAGGTAAATGCTATTAAGACAGCAATGGCAAACGGTACATACAATGTTCCCATGAGTGCCCTTGCAGATAAGCTTCTTGCTCAGTCTGAAGAAGCAATGCACCTTTAATTGTCTCTCTCGTTTGTGCTTTGGCACAAAACGATCAATGCAATCAGATTGTGGAGGTGCGAATAATCGTGCCTCCATAATTGGTTTAATACGGGACATGCCTGTAACGAACAGCTGCAAAGCGGTTACGGGCTACAATGAGGACGAGTTTATATGGCAGGATTAATGGACGAACTCATCATGACATTAAATGATGAGCTGCAAATTTATAAGGATCTGATTCCGATTTCTGATACAAAGTCAGGAGTTATTATTTCCAATAACGTTGCGGAATTGGAGCGTATAACGGAAAAAGAGCAGATTATAGCTGAAAATCTGGGAAGGCTCGAAAAGAAGCGCGAACGTATTATGGCGGATATTCGAACCGTTCTCAGCAAGAGAAATTCTGAGCTTAAGCTTGATGAGCTTATTGGTCTCATGGAGAAGCAGCCGGAATCTCAGAAGCAGCTTATAGCAGTCAGGAAAGAGCTAAAGGAGACTATCGGAAGACTGAAGATGCTTAATGATCGTAATCAGAAGCTTATTACAGAATCTCTTTCCATTTCTGAATATCAGCTTAATATGATTCGTTCTGCCAAGAGCTATATCGGAAACAATTACACCCGTTCTGCAGGTCAGTTTAATATGGCTTGTGCAGGGGCATTTGATGCAAGACAATAAAAATCAAGGAAGAAATAAATAAGCGTTTTTTGTAGTATCCCATAGAAGCCTTTTTGGGCCAGGGATACTTTTTTTGCATGTTTTTAGTGGTGTTTTGGCAATGCTAGTATCTGATGGGGGAGAAACTCGTGTAAGATACTTGTTTTTTTTAAATGGAAGTATCTATAGTGAAAATTCCTCTTTAGGATACTAGCGTGAGAGAGAAACGGAGGCGGCAGTTTCTGCCTGATTCTTTTTACCTTCGCTAAAGTACAGACGGACTTTTGCCGATAATACCATCAGAATAAATTTTGAAAAGATAGAATGTGGGAAAGGAGGAAACGCATATGAGCTTAATGTCCAGTCTTTATACAGGCGTTTCCGGACTTACTAATAATCAGCGTGGTCTTACAGTATCGGCACACAACCTGGCAAACGTAGAAACAGATGGTTATGTTCGCCAGCAAATTGAATATACAGATTCCTTTTATACAACAATCGGAAGAAATCATATTTCATACCAGCAGGTTGGTTACGGTTCGGATGTGTCTACAGTTAAGCAGGTGAGAGACATTTTCCTCGACAGAACCTACAGAACCGAAAAGGGACGCGAATCCTTCTATTCATCTCAGTATGAGGCTACGCGAGAGGTTGAAGACATTTTCGGCGAGCTAGAGGGCGTTGCTTTCCAGAATAATCTTAAGGACCTTTGGGTATCTTTACAGGAGCTTTGTAAGGAGCCCGAAAGTATCGTAAAGCGTTCCACTCTCATTGAGACTGCTGTAAGCTTTGTAAATCGTGCAGAAAGGATTTATAAGCAGATTACGGATTATCAGACAAGTCTTAATACTCAGATCAAAACATATGTAAGACAGATAAATGAGAAGGCTCAGCAGATTTATGAGCTTAACCATAAGATTCAGAAGATTGAGGCGGCAGGTGTTGAGAATGCCAATGACCTTCGAGACCAGAGAAACGTTCTTCTGGATGAGTTATCAAGTATTTGCAAAATTGATTATAAGGAAGATGCCAGTGGTATTGTAACGGTGTTCGTGGAAGATTATGCACTGGTAACTGAGGACCTTATATATAAAATCGAGACCAAGCCCATTTCCAAGGAAACGGAAATGCTTAAGCCTTACTGGCCGGATTATAATGGGGTTGACGTATTCGACTTATCAAGAATTCCTACTTCTCAGAACAATTCGGACATTGGAGCTCTGAAGGGACTGCTTCTTGCAAGAGGAAGTAAGGTTGGTCAGTATACAGCTATTCCTGTTGAGCCTGATAAGAAAGACTATACGGATGAACTTTCAGGCTGGTTCGATGAGAAGGAATATAATGATGCATTATTAAAGTACTATGACGATGTGGAGAAATATCAGATTGAGGTTGAATCTTCTGTAATCGTAAGCATTCAGACTCAGTTCGATAATCTTATTCATGGAATATGTACCGCAATAAACGACACAATTTCACCGAATAAAGAGGTAACACTTGTAACCGGCGAAAAGATTCTCATTCTTGACACAGACAAGGCTCCCGTGGGAATGGATATTCATGAAACCATGGGCGAGGCTCTTTTCAGCAGAAAGTCGGTTAACCGTTACGAAGAGCAGTTCATCACAATCGTTAACGATGATAATACTACGGAAACAATAAGTGCTATGGTTTACACAGGAGAAGATCCTGAAAACAATTACTCATTGTTTACTATCGGTGAAATTGAAGTAAATAAGAAAATTTTGGCCGATCCGTCAATGCTTCCCCTTTCAGACAATTCAGGAAGCGGTGACTTCTCTGTAAGAATTTGTGAAGAGATGCTGGAAAAATGGCAGGCAGCCTTTGACACGGTATCGCCAACAGATTATTCGGATCAGAACTTCAATTCATACTACACAGATATGATTGGCCTGCTGGGAACCAATGGTGAGAAGTTCAAAAATATTTCCCAGAGCCAGGATTCTCTTTGCAACAGCATAGAAAACCAGAGGCAGGCAGTGCATGCAGTATCTTCTGATGAGGAACTGACAAACATCATCAGATTCCAGCAGGGATACAACGCAAATTCACGATTTATTACTACTGTTTCTCAGATGCTTGAGCATCTTTTGAACACCCTTGGAAGATAATTAATGAAAGGATGACCTATGGCATCAACCTTTTTCGGACTTACAATCGGCAGCTCGGGCTTATTCGCTTCAAAAAGCGGCTTGAATACCACGGCTCACAATATTGCAAACATCGAGACGGAAGGCTATTCTCGTCAGGTTATAAGACAGAGAGCTGACAAGGCCCTTAATACGAACAATCGATATGGTATGCTTGGTACAGGTGTATCGGTGGTTTCCACAGACCAGATGAGAAGCAAGTATTACGATGAAAAATTCAGAAGTAATACCGGTATAGGCGGCCTCTATGAAGAACGTTACTATTTCATGAAGGAGATTGAAAGCTATCTTAATGAGATAGAGCTTCAGGGTTTCACTACTTCATTTGATAATATGTACAATTCTCTTCAGGAGCTTTCCAAGAACCCTGAAAGCCTTACTGTAAGAACTCAGGTTACAAACTATGCGGCAAGTATGTGTGACTATTTCAATTCGCTTCATACAAATCTTGTGGAAATTCAGAATTCCTGTAACTATGAAATAAAGAATCAGGTTTACAGAATCAATTCTCTTGCAAGCCAGATTGCGGTTCTTACAAAGCAGGTAAACACTGTGGAAGTTGGTGGCGAAAATGCCAATGACCTTCGTGACCAGAGAAACCTTCTTGTGGATGAGCTTTCTAAAATCGTAAATGTTTCTGTCATCGAGCAGGAAATGGGCGATGCGGGAATGAAAACATATGTTGTACGAATCGATGGGAATACGCTCGTAGATACTTACGAGACATTTGAACTTTCCGTAAAACCAAGAGATGAGCTGCACAATCAGTGCGATATGGATGGACTTTACGATATTTACTGGTATAACGGTGAGCAGCTTAAGCCTGCTTCTGCTACAATGACAGGCTCACTTAAGGCTCTGTTTGAAGTAAGAGACGGTGATAATGAGGAGGCTCTTAAAGGAAGATCGGCGAGAATCGTTGAAGGCGAGGCTGAAGTTACAATAACGAATACAAACGTTAATGATGTGGCAAAGCTGAACATTCCTTCTCAGGGACGAATCATTATCGGACATGGTGAGTACACCTATGAGTCCTTCGAGGCCAAGGTAGATGATGAGGGCAATTACAGCTATACCTTTAAGCTGGATAAGCCCGTACATAAGACATATCCTGATGATACCGAAATTTCTGTGGGCAGTGATGTTGACTACAAGGGAATTCCTTATTATATGTCACAGATTAACCAGTTCATCAGAACATTTTCCGAAGCTTTCAACACAATTCACCGCCAGGGCGAAAACCTTTACGGTGACGAAGACAACCATTTCTTCACAGGCTATAATCTTGTAACCGGAGAAGACTACATACTTGGAAACTTCAATCCTACAGTAAATGCCGATGTAACCTTTATCACCTCAGACCAGAGAGAAGAGCTTACATCCTACTATATGCTTACTGCACAGAACTTTAAGATTTCTCAGAAGATTATTGACGATCCTTCAATGATTGCCACTACCAAGCGCATTGCTGACGGTGTCGGTGCCAATGATATTGTTGAGAAGCTTATCAATCTTAAGAAAGATACTTCAATGTTCAAGCAGGGTAATCCTGCACAGTTCCTTCAGACACTTGTGTCTGATGTAGGTATCGATACAAAGTCCGCCAAGAGCTTTTCCGAGAATCAGGACAGAATCATTGCTGAAGTTGAGAATCAGAGACTTTCGGTATCCGGCGTCGATCAGGATGAAGAGACTATGTCTCTTATAAAATATCAGGAAGCATATAACCTTAATTCCAAGGTTATTTCCGTAATGAATGAAATATATAACAAGCTGATTAATGAAACCGGTGTTTGATGCCGATATATTCTGTAGCTTATAAAAAGAAGGAGGACTTATATGCGTATTACGAATAAGATGATGACCAACAATTCGTTGTACAACATCAATAACAACAAAAACCTTCTTAGTAAATTGGAAAATCAGTACTCTTCGGGAAAGAAAATCAGTCGCCCCTCCGACGATCCGATTATTGCGGTAAGAGCACTTAAGTTCAGAACAAACCTTACAGAGGCAGAGCAGTATGTGGATAAAAACATACCCGATGCCCTTAACTGGATGGAAGTAACGGAGGCGGCTCTTAAGACCATTAATGGCCTTATAGAGAATATGAACACCTATTGTAACCAGGGTGCCAATGACTACTTAACAGCAGAGGACAGAAACAGTATCGTAATCAACCTTAACCAGTATGAACAGCAGATTTATCAGGAAGGCAATACGAACTATGCTGGAAGATACGTTTTCTCTGGTTTCAAGACTGACACCTCATTAGTGTTCACTGCAGAAGAGAACAATTATTCATACAGAATAGTTGAGCCGTTAAAGCCGGAAAAACTCGAAATCATCTCAGTTATGTCAAATCCCGTGGATATCACTAAGCTGGACTTAAATGACCTGGCAACATGGGACACTACAGTACCCTCAATAAAGGACGTTTACAGACTTCCACTGGGATACGATAAGCTTGACGGCAATGAGCCGGCTTCCATGTCTTTTGTGGATAAGGACGGAAACACCATCAGCTCCGACAATGGTGACTTCATTATAAATACTGTAAGCGTAAATGATGAAGACGCTTATGACGCGCCGGACAATCAGATTAATTACATTTACGAAACAGGCGAGCTCATAATCGGTAAGGACCTGTACAAGGAACTCCAGAAGGCACAGAGCATATCCGTAGATTATACAAAGAAAACATTTACACAGAACGATCTTCGCCCCGAGCACTATTACGATTGCGTAAGAACAACTCAGGATACAGGAAGAATCACAGAATTCCATAAAGAAGATCAGGACATAAATTATGAGGTAAACTTCAATCAACGCCTCACAATTAATACACAAGGCTCCGATGCATTTTCAACTGCAATTCACAGACTTGTTTCTGAAATCTCCGATTCCATAAGAGCCGTTCAGGCTGTTGAAGACCAGATGAGCGAAGTGGATAAGATGCTGGCTGATTCAAAGATGTCAGAGCCACAGCTTAAGAAACTCAAGGAAATCAAGGAGCAGCTGGAATCCGAATACACACTGAGAACATCTCAGATGACAGATGCATTCCAGAGAGGCCTTACAATTACAGAAAAAGAGCAGGAGAATACAAATGTGTGCGTTGCGGATCTGGGCGGACGCTACAAGAGACTTCTCCTCACACAGGACAGACTGGAAAGCCAGACCGTTGACTTCGAAGAACTGCTTTCCGACAACGAAGACGTTAATATGGTGGATACAATTGTAAAATATACTTCTGCCAACAACGTATTTAATGCATCACTGGCAGCGGCATCTAAGCTTGTTCAGTCATCATTACTTGACTACCTTTCATAGATTTATTACAATAGCGGCGTGAGCTAAAAGGAGGACTTATATGTTAGTCAAAACAAGGTATTTTGGAGAGGTTGAGCTTGAAGAGGAAAAGATTCTTACCTTCGACAGAGGAATCATCGGATTTGAAAGGCTTCGCCGTTTCACATTGATTTACAACAGCGAAAAGGGCAGCGATACATCAATTACATGGCTTCAGAGCATTGAAGAACCTTCAATGGCACTTCCTGTAATTAACCCCTCAACTGTACTTAATGATTATACACCTAATGTAGCCGATGAACTTCTTGATCCCATTGGCGAACTTACAGGCGATAACACATGTATCTTTGTAACACTGACAGTTCCCTCAGATATTACCAAGATGACAACCAACCTTAAAGCTCCTATTATTATCAATGCAGATACAAAGAAGGGCTGCCAGGTTATCGCGGAGAATGATTACCCCGTTAAATATAATATCTATGATGTAATCACCAAGATCAAGGCAGAGAAAGGGGATATGTAATGCTGGCATTATCGAGAAAAACCGGTGAGTCCATAGTTATCGGTCCTGATATCGAATTTACTGTGCTGGAAATAAAAGGAGATCAGGTGAAGCTTGGAATCAATGCACCGAAATCGGTACCCATTTACCGAAAAGAAATATATGTGCAGATACAGGAAGCAAATAAAGAGGCAGCAAATGCCGGAACAAATCCTGATGCACTCTCAAAACTATTTTAGAATTAAGGCTATGCGGAAATCTACCGCATAGCTTTTTTATTGCGAAGATTTGTAGGGGCGGACGCGGTATCTATACCTCGCGCTTTTCTGCAGCGACCTCGTAGCGAGGTCGCTGGAAGCTTCGCGGTATCTATACCTCGCATTTTTCACTGGCGACCTCGTAGCGAGGTCGCCGGGCGTTTTTCGGTATATAGACCTCGCGGAGCTGTGACAAGACCGCATCATTTTTTTGGCGCGTATTCTTTTATTTTCTTTTTTTATGAAAAGTTTATAGAAAATTACTAACATTATGTGGCGTTTTGACGATAAAATAGGTAGAGACTGTGTGCAATAATGGATTGTTGCACTTGAATGCTGTTATTCCAAAGGAAGGGAAAGGTGAAAACAATGGGTATTGAAAGAATAGGCGGTACAAATGCATCTTTATATCAGAGCATGAAGCCTCAGCAGGCCGCAAGCAAGGAAGCAGAAGCAACAGCAACAACAAAGCCCCAGGAGCATCCTGCTCAGGATATTCCTGTAAAGGAGCAGCGGATTGAACCCAAGGTTGACACTCGCCCCAGTGCAGGCGAAGACGAAGAAAGCCAGATGGAGCTCAACGAGCAGAAAACTCAGAAGGTTAAGAATGCAATTGCGGAAGTAAACAAGAAGATGAACCAGAGAACGCGCTGCGAGTTTTCTTATCATGAGAAGACAAAGCGTGTATCCATCAAGGTAATCGACAGGGATACTGACGAAGTTGTAAGAGAGATTCCACCTGAAGAGACTCTCGATATGCTCAGCAAGATGTGGGAGATTTCCGGCATTCTTGTGGACGAACACAGATAAATTATTATTCAAGGAAGAGTATAATTTGAAAAGGATTTCAAGGAGGTAACACCATGGGTATCGGATTATCAGGTATGATTTCCGGAATGGATACTGATTCCATCGTTAAGGCGATGCTTTCAGGCCAGACGCAGAAAAGAACAAAAATCGACAACAAGGTTCAGATGAACAAGTGGACTACAGAGGCGTGGTCCGGACTTAACAAGAAAATTTATTCCTTCTACACAGACTATGCATCAAAGCTTCGTATGCAGAGTTCTTATATGTCAAAGAAGGCTTCAAGCTCCAACGAAAACGCTGTAGGCGTTAAGGCTGCAAGCAGTGCGGGCGTTGGTTCACATACACTTCAGGTAAAGTCCCTTGCATCTTCACAGTTCGTTACAGGTGCAACAATTGAGGGCTCCTTTACAAGACAGTCAAAGCTTAAGGATATTTCTCCCGATCTTGTGGGAACTACAATCACAATTTCATCAGGCGGAAAATCCGAGGACTTTACTATTGATGAAAAGACAACAATTGCGGATTTTACATCAGCCTGCAAAAAGGTTGGCGTAAATGCCAGCTATGATGCAAACCAGAAGAGATTCTTCATAAGTGCCGATGAATCCGGAATCGATAATAAGTTTACACTTACTTCTTCGAAGGCTACAGGTGCTTTTGCCGGTGCAGAGAATTCTTTGACTCAGTACATTGATACTGCAGAACTTTCAAAGGACGATAAGGCTATATACGACCTTGCGGTAAAGAATCTTAAGGAAGCAAAGGCTGAGGACGTTAATGCAGTACTTGCAGATGATTTCGATCCTGAAGCAGAAGGCGTAACTGATGCTCAGAAGTCCGTATATGATGCATTCCAGACAATTGCTGATATGGAGGCAAAGCAGAAGGGTACAAAGGCTCTTGATGAGGAACTTCGTGCAGAGTACGAGGCTGCTGCCAAGACAACACTTGAAGAAGAAGGAATTGCAGAAGACGCTGAGGACTACAGCGATAAGCTTGACGCTCGTATAAACGAGATGATGAAGGCATACGAGGATGATGCTGACAGTGATTATCAGAGCAGACTTGATGCTGAAATCGAGTCAAATAAAGCTGCTTCATTAAGCGGTATTAAGACTGCTACCGACAATTATGTTAACTTCGTAGGCGATAAGACTGAAGGTGCAAGCCTTTCAGCTCTTGGCCTTGGTGATGGCATCGACGGAACAGCAATTGCTGAAAGCGGCAAGGGCTCAATGGTAGTTATTGAGGCAAAGGATGCAGAGTACGTGCTGGATGGAGCTACAATGACAGGCTCCAGCAATACGGTAATTGCAAACGGCATCACAATGGACCTTAAGCAGACTACATGGAATGAGCAGACCGGAAAGACGGAAGA
>JAKSRZ010000046.1 GCA_024403375.1 Lachnospiraceae bacterium | reverse complement strand
AAATGATACTCACTTCACAGAAAAATGTCAATATCTTCTGAATATTTTCATTAATGTTAGATAAGTATTTCTGCATAAAACTATTTATAAAAGTAATATTTGTTCCTATTTACTTTTTTTTCGATGCGAAGTATACTTACGCCATAATTTTATTGCAGAGTAGGATTACACGCGTTAAGTGCCTCGTGAACAGGGAGTTGTCACGAAGACGAAAAGCATTGCTTGCGGTGTGAGGTCCGCATCCCGCTGCTACATATAAGCATAAGCTCTATTGCCGCCTATGTAGTATACCTGCTGCAAAGGAGGTATTTTTTATGTCAAAGCTTAAAAGCGTAAAAGTTCTTACAACCTGTGCCTTAATGGTGGCTCTTGCCGCAATTCTCGGCATCTTCAAAATTCCTATTAACCAATTTGTTGAAATTCGATTCGGAAGCTTTCCCATTGCCATTGCAGGAGCCTTTTTCGGCCCGGTTCCCGGAATGATTGTAGGTGCTCTGGCTGATGTGGTTCAGTTCTTTGTAAAGCCCACCGGCCCATACTTCCCCGGTTTCACAATTTCCTCAGCCGTGGCAGGTCTCCTTTACGGACTTGTTCTTCACACAAAGACTGATAAAGTGTCCATCCCCAGAATTATTATTTCCCAGACACTGTACACCATAGTGGTCGGGCTGCTTATCAACACCTTCAACCTCTGCATTCTCTTTGGTAAGTTTGCAGACCAGGGTCCTTCCGTATACTTTGCCTATATGCTTACAAGACTCCCCAAAGAAGCTATTATGTATCCCATAAATACGATACTGCTTTTCATCATTCTTAAGCCTGCATACATAGTAAAAAATAAGCTTGAAATGTGATGGTTTATTGAGCTAAAATAAAGCAAAATATCAGCTTTAGGAGGCACCTATGTCACAGGTATTTATGAGATTCCCCGGCGGGAAAGAAAAAGCATTAACTTTCAGCTACGATGACGGCGTTGAACAGGACATCAGGCTTATTGAAATATTCAAGAAGTACGGTATGCGTGCTACTTTTAATCTAAACAGTGGACAGTATGCTGCTGAAGGGACCAAATATCCCGAAGGTCAGGTTCACAGAAGAATGACCGAAAAACAGGTAAGTGATCTCTACGTTCAGGACGGAATAGAGGTTGCTGTTCATGGCTCCACCCATCCTTGGCTTGACCATATGCCTGTTAACCTTTGTACAAAGGATCTTTACGAGGATCGCTGCAAGCTTGAAAAGCAGTTTAACACCATCGTTCGCGGAATGGCTTACCCCTTCGGAACTTACAATGATGACGTTGTTGCCTGCATGAAGGCGGTAGGCATCGTGTACTCCAGAACCGTACATTCCACCCACGCCTTTGATATGCCCTCTGACTGGATGCGCCTTCCCGCAACCTGTCACCATGCAGATCCTGAGCTTATGAACCTTGCAGACCGTTTTCTTAAGGGTTCCGGCTACGGCAGACCTCAGCTCTTCTATCTTTGGGGTCACAGCTATGAATTCGAAGGAGCAGACAACTGGAACGTCATCGAAGACTTCTGCAAATTAATGGCTCATCGCGACGATATCTGGTATGCCACAAACATTGAAGTTTATGACTATCAGGATGCCTTCAAGCAGCTCCGGTTCAGCATGGATTGTTCTATCGTTAAGAACCCCACAGCCTCTGAGCTCTGGTTCTTCCTTAACGGTAAGGTTTACAGCATAAAGCCCGGCGAAGTTCTTCACACTAACTAAATAATAATTAAGGCGTGACTCTCACTGTCCTTCAAGGTTTGATACGTTGAAGTTGACATGTATAGGGTCACGCCTCTTTTTTGCTTCTTTGTTCATTTAATCGGAAACAGCAAAGTTATTTCAAAGCTTGTGTCCGTCTGCTCCACATTAAAGACACCTTTCATCTTTTTCATCATGTTGCGAATACTTTCAATTCCCACGCCATTACTTTCTACCTGTGGATTCTCAAGCGTAAATGTGTTCATAATAGAAAAGCCACAATATTTGTCAGAAAGCAATGATTCTATTCTTATTGAAGCGGTTCGTTCTGCGTACTTTTCAATATTCGAAACAATGTTCTCAAAAATTCGATGAATAAATTCCGGATTCACTTTTACATAGCAGTTTTTCCACTCAAGGTCAGTTTCCACGGAAAACCCACGTGCTTCCAGATCGTACTGAATGCTGTCTACCTCCTGCCTGAAGGCCTCCTCCATTGTCCTGGGCTCAAGTTGCCTCTGAGGAACATCCTGCAATGAGTATTCAAACAGATGATCGGAAAGAACCTTCATATGCTGGGCTTTTGCTTCTATTTTTTCAAGATAATCCTGTAATTCCTCTTCTGATTTATAGCGATGGGAACGAAGGATTTCCAGATACAACATAATTCCCGTCAATGGCGTTCTGAGATCATGGGACATTTCAGTTACAAGCTGTCTGTTGGCCTGATGAAGCTGCTGCTCCGTTTCTATCTGCTGATGAAGCGTTGCCCTCATGCGGTTCATGCTTCGAGCAAGGTCCGTAATCTCATCATTTCCTTCTTCTGACACAATATACTCCAGGTTGCCGCCCTCAAGTATCTGCACCTCTTCGTTAAGTCGACAGATATATCGAATCAGTTTTCTGTTATTGAAGAAAAACACAATAATGAACAATAGCAAGGCGGTTACAATTGAAATAAACCTTCCGATTACGCTGGAACGGTAGGTGAAATCAGAATATATGTATGCTGTAACAGGCCCATCTTCAAGTTGTAATTCCAGATTGTTCTGGCTTCCGCTTCCTTGCCCCTTACCAAATACAATTGTACTGATTGGTGTATCATAAATAGAGCTGTATATGCATTTATCCCTATCATACAATTCCAGTAAGATGATAGGCTGTTTCCTCTCCCACTTTTTTAACTGGCTGAGGTTATTTGATGATATACTATTTTCTTCTATGTACTCCTGAAGACTTTCTCCCTGACGTTGAAAATGAGTACGTTCAAAATCAGCATCGTCAGAATGATTTGTAAACAAATATTCAAAGCCCTTATCCAACGCGAAAAATACAAAGATGCATATTACTGCCGAAACAATAATGGATAGCCCAAGTCTTGCTCGTAATCCGTATATTTTAAAGCGTCGTTTTTTCTGCTTCATATCTATAGCCCTTTCCCCAGACATTTTTTATATAAACAGGATTCTGAGGGTCATCCTCTATTTTTGTACGTAACTTGCGAATATGTACCATAATTGTGCTGTTTGCAGAATATGTATATGGCTCCTCCCACACACTTTCATATATGTTGTGCGTGGAAAAAGTACGTTGAGGATACTGTATCAGTAATAATAAAATCTTGTATTCGGTTTCTGTAAGGTCAAGGGTTGCATCGTCCTTCCACACTTCATTTCTGTCCAATGCAATCTTTATTCTGCCGGAGGTCAGTATTCTGTCCGTATCAATACTTAACGCCTGCTTTTTTCCGCGGTATACGCAATATCTTCTTAGCTGTGCCTTTACTCTCGCAATCAGTTCCGCGTAAGAAAAGGGCTTTGACAAATAGTCGTCTCCACCGGCCATAAGGCCTATTGTCTTGTCCGATTCCTGAGATTTTGCTGTCAGAAACAGAATGGGAACTGTAGACGTCTTCCTTATTTCTTCGCAGACCTTTATCCCTGAAATACCGGGAAGCATAATATCTAGAATAACAAGATCGACGGCATCGTTAATCATTTCCAGTGCTTCTTCTCCTGAAGGAGCCTCCAAAACCGTATACCCTTCGCCGCTAAGCAGAATTCGTATTCCTTCTCTGATATCCGAATCATCTTCCACAACCAATATTACCTGTGAACCCATTTTACACCTCTTTAGCCTTTTTTAGTGTTCCTATTCTTTCACCTATGGAAACTGATACTTCGGACTCGCCGTTTAGCGCCACTGAAAGCTTTGGCTCAAAAGTCAGTTTTTCTTTCACTTCTGCCGGTAACATCAAAATAATAGTTGACCCTGCCAGCTCAAAATTGCCCATTTCATCGCCGCGGCAGAGGCTACCGGATGCCTTGGCAAAATGAACACCACCAACCATCATGGCACCTACTTCCATCTGCACCGCTTCCCCAAAATGAGCAGTATCAAGCTTCGTCCACCATCTGCGATTCAGCCGATATACAGGCAATTTTTCGCAGGCGATAGGCTGCACGCTATGAAGTTCCCCCGGAATATAGTGGGTGTCTTTTATCGTGACATCATCAAAGGCACAAAAATGATGGTAATCAGATGCCTGCAGACGAAATACAAGGCAGATACCATCCATTAGATTTTTTGCCGTTTCCTCATCCGGCACAATATCACATAAGCGATATTGTGAGCCCTTCATAGGAATATTCAAATCTTTTGCAATCGAATAAATTGACAGCAGGCTGTCACAAGGGCTTATAAGCACATCCGGATCTGTATCACAGGAAATGTCATCACGTTTCCTTCCAAAAAAGTCCGCAAAAGACCTGTACTCCTGCCCCTTAAAATATTGCATATCAATGTGGTTTTTTTCTATATCTCCGGGTATCATTCTTCTTGATAATCCGGATTTGAGATACCAACTCACTAATTTAAAAGCCCCTGTTTTCTGGAGCAAGTTAACAGTAAATCTGCCGAATGGTCCCTTGTATATATCAGTAAACGTGCTTTTCATCTTTTATACCCATTTATACATCAAGACACACAAAAACCATCAGAAGTACTTCCACAAGGCCACACACCAGAACACATATTTTTCCTATAATCTTGGGTTTCTTTAAGGGGAAGGGCAATAAAAACAGAATACCTGTCACAAAAAGCGATACAGTAACCGGAATACGCATATCCAGAGAAAACAGAGTGGTTATGCCATAGACTATGGGAATAATAAGTGCTGAAAGAGTAACCGGTAGTCCATAATACAGTTCTCTCGGGCCGCTGCACTTTTTCTGGCGGTCTTGTTCATCTACATTAAAATATGCCAGACGGATAAGTGCACTCAGAACATACATAGCACTGATTGCAAGGACAATACTGTTTTTATCACTTATTGAATACACAATGGATGCCGGAAGCACGCCAAAGCAAATCAAATCACTTAAGGAGTCAATCTGTATTCCGAAGCACTTCTCCTGTTCTGTTCTTTTCTTGTTTGTAGAAGCAATTGCACCATCAAACATATCACAGAAGCCTGCAATCATAAGACAGATTATGGAATTGAACAAATTCCCTTCAAACGCAAGAACAATTCCGATAAAACCGGTCAACATTCCAATATATGTCAAAACAACTGTGTAATTATAATACCCCAACAATTTACTTTGCTTCATTTTCCTAACTCTCCCTATTTAATAAGTGAAAAGCCCAAGCTGTATGCCAGAATGCACCATGGCTTCCCCAACGCAATTATCCATATGAATTTTCTTGCTCTCATTTCTGTAAGCCCTGACAAGTAACAAAGAAAGTCGTCAGGGAACAAGGGCAATAACATGGCAACAAACAGAAACATCGTATATGATTTGCTTGATTCAGCCCATCCTGCCCATTTTTTATACTTGTCCTTTGGGAAAAGGTCCTTTACAAGCGGCGCACCAAACTTTTTCGCAAGAAAAAACGCAATGATTGAGCCGACGCTTATTCCAATATAATTACATAAAAAACCGACCAAAGGCCCAAACATAACAGACCCGACCGCGCATCCAAGGAAGCCCGGAAGGACCGGTAGTACAACCTGTATTGCCTGAATTATCGTCAAAAATATCGGGCCGAAATAGCCGAACTGCGAAATATATTCCTGAAAAGATTCCACAGAATTAAAATGTCCGTCAAAATACGCTTTTACTATGACAACAAAAAAAGCCATTACAATTGCTATCACAATAATTGATAATCCACGAATATATTTCTGGCGGGTTGTTCTCTGATTATGATTCATAGAGAATATCGTCCCACCAACAACTATAATTATTATTTATCATTCAGTCTTCCTCCTGAATTCTGCATTATGGCTTATTATACACAATGATAGCAACAGAAAATAAAGAAAGACCTCTTACAATTCTTAATAATTCTAAAGAAACTCTAAATATCGTTCCGGAAGTATTATATATTACCTTCCTTGAACATTTTCATCATCTCATTGGTAAGGCTGTACTCATCAGGCTGCAGAACAATGTCCTCTCTCTTAACCCACTGGGCATATTTCAGTTCCTGATCATCCATGTGAATCTCCGTACTTCCGTCCACATCACAATAAAAGCCTAAAAGAATGTCGTTGGCTGAGCCCCAAGGCTGTGACTTGTAATAACGGATGTTCTTTACATTAAGTCCGCTTTCCTCCATTACCTCCCGGGCAACAGTTTCTTCTACTGTCTCGCCAATTTCAGTAAATCCGGCAATCAGTGCATTATGTCCGTATCCGCGTCTGTAACGTGTCAGCAAAATACTGTCACCATTGGTCACCCCCACAATTACAGCCGGCATAATTCTTGGATATGCGGTATAACCGCACTCCGGACACTTCATAGCTCTTTCTTTTTCCGAATGTTTCATAACTGAGCCACATCTGCCGCAGAACCTGTTATCTCTGTACCAGTCAGACAGATGCTTTGCCGTATAAATCACAAAATTATTGTGCCACGGCTCCAGCTTCATTTCGCGAAGTTCATTCATAGTATAAAAACCAAAGCCTTCAGCACACTTTTCTCCATATTCTCCACCAAGAAGAAAATAACGTTCCGTGTCTATGGAAAACAGATATCTCATACTGTCATCGATCACACCGATGTCAGCCACTCTTGGAAATGACATAACTCCATCACATATTCCCACAAGAATCTGATTTTCTTTGATACAAATCACAAAGTCCTCATCATTTGCCACTGCTTCCGGGTCAAACTGATTATTAAATTTCTTTGGTGAAATATCCTGAATCATTTCTTTACCACTCTTTCATATTGCCGGTCAGCTAATTCATTTCGAAGCTTCCAATTGCCTTTTTCGTTATTGTAATCTCTTCGCCATACTCTTTTTCGGCAAATTGATTAACAACCGAAAGTGCATTGCCGTCTGAATTTATGTATACGCAATGTTGTTTCTTAAAGTCTTTTTCTACATTAATTTTGAGTCCGATGAGGGATTTCGCCCCGAACAAATCACTGCCGTCTGTTTGTGTGAGTCCGGTTTTTGAACTCATCAGCACAGGGAAATTAAAGTCCGTAAGATAACCTTTGTATGTTCCGTTTTTGAATTTTGTATTATATGTAAGTGTTGTCTCCGGCTCAATAAGACCGGGCTCAAATACGTATATATCATGCTGATGTCCTGTAATGAGCATATCTATATCCATACGGTTAAGTCTGTCGGTAAGTTCCTTTTTGGCCCATGTATGATTATGTCTGGAGTTGACAAATACAGGTGGAATGTGACACACAGCGAGATGATACTTATATTCCTCGTATGACTTTTCTTTGATGAGAGAATCGAGCCACTGAATCTGTTCCTCGATATAATCCTTGAAATGAGCAGTCCCTGAATACTCCCACCAGTCATCATCATGGTCTTCTCCAAGGTCCAGAACCACTCCGAAAATATCTCCAAGTACAAAGGAATAGTAGAATTTACCATTCTCAGAGCCCACATATTCATGCAGTAGCTCCGCAGCACGTCCCTTAACCTCATGATTTCCTCTCGCATATACAACAGGCTTTCTTCCCTGGGTTATTTCAAAGGCGAGCTTGTTAACACCATTGGCGTCTATTGGGTCAGGCACACATGAAACCGTGTCTCCGCATATAATGAGGAAGTCCATATCTTTATCGTATGATGCTGTTTTTACAGCCTGATCATAGTGCTCATGAACATCACTTAAGCAGAAATAGTTTATTCCGTCGGACGTATCTGCCGGTGTAAAGAGATAGGTATACTTTTGTTCCTTACCGTTAATATTTCCGAAAGGGCCTCTGTAATGCAGCCTCTGGATTGATATCGTATAGGCCTTCGCAGAATCGAGTTCCTTCATTGGTACCGAAACCTTATGAACCTTTGTGAATGAGCGTTCACTTCCCGCAAAAGTATCATAGTATTCTTTACCATCAATAATAACCGTGCCAAGTGCATTCTGTGAGGATGAAAACACAATCTGATACTCATCTTCAACAGCGTAAACTACAGGCTCGTAGGTCAGTTTGTTAATGCCAAGCTTAAGTACAAAAAGAAGTGCCACCGCACATATTACTACAATAGCAGCACCAATAAAAGCCTTATTTTTTGACAGTTTTGATCCCGGATACCACTTAAAAAGGCATACAAGGGCCGTTACCAACAGAACCACCCCGAATGTCTTAAACACATCTCTCCATATGAAATTAAGATAATCCATAGCACCGCCCTTAATTATTGCAGCAATTGCTATGGTAAATACTATATCTAAAACAAGAAGCACCCATGTAACCGGGTGCTTCTCCTTTTTACCTAACAGATTCCACACTGAAAGCAAAAACACCACAAAGAACAAAATACACAAGTACATGGGAAGATTATATATAAATCCGGAATAATTCTTTTCATACCCCAGAACCTTAGAAATTCCGGTCCAGATAATTCTCATTCCGAACATGACCAATGTATTAAGCAGTGCCAAAAGTGTAACTATCAGTTTGGTACCTATGTTAACTATTTTTTTCATCGAACGCCTCCAGGTGAATTATCTCCACCTTGTATGTTATACACTATCAGAGGCATTTCGTCCATCATTACTCCGTCATTATTTCCGGAGATTTCTTTCTTTTTGAGATTCCTGATAACAGGAAAATAAGGTTAAGGCCAAGGCCTACGGTCAGAAACCACTTAGGTCCATCCGTAAAAATCGAAAGTAAAATAAAGACCAGTGCCGCCCCTCCTATCATAAGTCTCAATAACGCCTTTATATATCTCATACCATCTTCTCAGGCCACTTGCATACCCCTACGTCAAGAGCCCTTTCCTCCTTCAAATGAAAATCCGCATACCTGCAATACCAGCACCCTTTAAGACATTCTGTTGCTCCCTTTCTTGGTGTATATGCAGGACATATTTCCTCGGGCCAGACATTGCCGCCCTTATTTGGAATATCGTAAACATTTTTATTGTTTCCCATGTATATCTACCTTATCCGTTTATTATTGTCTTCACTTTTGTGATTGTAATTTATCACAAAACAAAAATAAGGTCCGAACCACACAGATTCAGACCTTATTTACACTTTTTTCGGTATTAACTAATTATTCGTCTTCAACCATTATTTCTTTAATGTTGAACTCATTGCCTTGCAGCAAATAGGTTCTTTCACTGTTGCACCTTGGGCATATCTTGGCGTATTGCACTGTACTGTACTTTTCTCCGCAGTCTTCACAGTAGGTTATTGCCGGAATCGTTTCCACCAGAAGCTTTGCCGCTTCCATCACCGGTTCTCTTTTGATGGCCCACTTCCAGCAATCCTCCAGGAGAGCAGGTATAACCGTAGATACCTCGCCTATTTCCAATGTGACCGAATGAACCTTTTTTATTTGATTTTCCTGAGCAATCTTATTCACGTCTTTTATAACGTAAAATACAACGCCTAACTCATGCATAATCAGTTGTCTTTCTTCTTATGTGTCAATATCTTCACAGCTCTCTTCATCTGGTAAGGCAGAATCTTCTTGAACTTATCCTCTGCCAGAACCATATTGCTGCAGTCAGGATTGTCTCTGTGGAGCTTAATAGCATCAAATTCGCACTTTGTGGTACATACGCCACAGCCAAGACATCTGTTTTCATCAACAATTGTTGCTCCGCAGCCAAGGCATCTGGAAGTTTCTATTTTGACCTGTTCCTCTGTGAAGGTCTTATGTACGTCCTTCAAGCCCTTATCTGCAGATGCCAGTCCCTCTGTCTGACGCTTGGAATTATCATAGCTCTCAACCTTAATATTGTCTGTATCCAGCGCTTTGAACTCCCAATGATTACGTCCAATCGTCATGTGGCCGTTGTGAACGTACCTGTGAAGAGATTCTGCTGCATAGTGACCTGCCGCAATTGCATCAATAGCAAATTTAGGTCCTGTGTAAACGTCGCCACCCACAAAGATATCAGGTTCAGCTGTCTGGAATGTAAGCGAATCAGCTACAGGGCCATTTCCTCTTCCGAGTTCAACCTTTGTTCCCTTAAGCATATCACCCCATACGATAGACTGTCCGATTGCGAAAATAACTCTGTCACATTCGATTGTAATAAGGTTGTTATCATCATAAACAGGTGCAAATCTATGATTCTCATCATAAACCGATACGCACTTCTTAAATTCGATGCCACAGACCCTTCCGTCCTTAACCAGGACTTTATTAGGTCCCCAGCCATTCTTAATTACAACGCCGTCTTCTCCTGCCTCTCTTACTTCTTCAGCTGAAGCAGGCATTTCTTTTTCTGACTCAAGGCAAAGCTGTGTGACTGTCTTTGCACCATTTCTTGCACTGACTCTCGCAGCGTCAATGGCAACGTTACCGCCGCCCACCACAACTACTGTTCCTTCATAATTTTTGCCACCGCAGTTAGCTTCCTTAAGGTACTCAATTGCTGTCATTGTTCCTTCGGCAGTGTCGTTCTCAATTCCCGGAAGTCTTCCTGCGCTGCAGCCTATTGCAATATAAAATGCTTTGTAACCCTGCTTACGAAGTTCATCAATTGTCACGTCCTTGCCAATTTCAACTCCGGTCTTTATTTCCACACCCATCTGTCTTATAACATCAATTTCAGCATCTATAACATCCTTCTCAAGCTTATATGAAGGAATACCATATCTCAGCATGCCGCCGGGCATTTCGTTCTTTTCGAATACTGTGGGTCTATAGCCTTTTTCCGCAAGGTAAAAGGCTGCAGAAAGGCCTGCAGGCCCACCACCGATAATCGCAATCTTCTCATCGAAATGATCCATATGAATCGATGCAGGAATAACTACGGGAGGAATATATCTTGTTTCTGCCTTCATATCCTGCTCGGCGATAAACTTCTTTACTGCATCAATGGCAATAGCTTCGTCGATGGTTCCTCTTGTACACACGTCCTCACAGCGGCGGTTACAAATATGGCCACAGACTGCCGGGAATGGATTCTGCTTTTTAATAAGAGCGAGTGCATCCTTATAGCGTCCCTGAGCTGCCATCTTAAGGTATCCCTGAACTGCTACATGTGCAGGACATGCAGTTTTACAAGGTGCGGTACCCGTATCATGGCAGTTGATTCTATTGTGATCGCGGTACTCAGCATCCCACTTATCCTCTGTCCACTTAACCGCATCGGGCAACTCCTGCTTAGGATACTTTACTTCCTTACCATCCTTCGTGCAGAGCTTCTGTCCCAGTTTTACAGCACCTGCAGGGCAATACTCCACACATCGTCCACATGCAACACATTTTTCTTTTTCCACATGTGCCACATAAGCCGATCTTGAAAGATTAGGTGTATTAAAGAGCTGAGATGTTCGAAGAGCATTACAAATATTGACGTTACAGTTACAAATACCAAAAATCTTGTTTTCGCCGTCAATGTTTGTTATCTGATGAACGAAACCGTTTTCTTCCGCTCTTTTAAGTATTGCCAGAGCCTCTTCCTTTGTAATATCGTGTCCTTTATTAGTTTCGCGGCAGTAATCGGCAAAATCGCCTACTCCGATACACCATCCGAAATCGTCATCCGCGCAGCCTTCTCCGATTGCTTTTCTTGAAGCACGGCAGCTGCATCGGCCCACACCGATTTTACCTTCGTATTTGCTCAGCCAATAGGAAAGGTGCTCTATGTCAATCGACTGATTCTCCATAGAAATGGCCTTTTCTACAGGAATAACGTGCATGCCGACACCCGCTCCTCCGGGAGGAATCATCTGAGTAATTCCGGCAAGGGGAATATATGTCATTCTCTCAAAAAACGCAGCTACATCAGGGTGTTCAGCAATTCTGGGATTGCTTCTGTCAGGCAGTTCTTCCATGTTGAAGAGCTCAGCTGAACCCGGAACAAACATTGGAAGTATATATCTTCTTTCTGACTGGGGAGCTGTTCTTCCGTTATGGTCGTAATGATAGCCATAATCATATTCCAACAGGCCGATATAGCTCATCTCATCAAGGAGTTTCTGGAATTTTTCTTCTCCTTCTTTGTTAATCTTGTTTTTCTTGCACAGTTCTGCGAATGTATAGTGATGACGCACCTTCATTGTAAGGGCAACGTCAGCCATCTCTTCGGTGATAATATCCGCAAGTCCCCAGTACTCAGGATCTTCAACTTTTACGCCATGGAGTTTATGCCCCACAACGTCTGTGATCTTTCTGCCGAGTTTAATGATTTTTTCGCTGGGTACCTTGTCATTCTTATGATTTGCCGGCCACTGATTATATTTTTCCATATCCATAGTCATTTCCCTCATTATTTGTTCTGAAAAGCCTTAACTTCCGCTCTGATCCAGTCAGCCCATGCCTCAAATCCTTCTCCGGTCTTAGCCGATCCAAAGAATATTTTGCAATCGGGATTCAGTTTTCTGATTCTTTCCTCCACTGCTTTGCAGTCAAAATCGTCAAACACCGAAAGGGTATCACATTTGTTTATCAGTACGGCACTGCATATGCTGAACATCAATGGATATTTAAGAGGTTTATCATCGCCTTCAGGTACCGAAAGTATCATAGCATTTTTAATGGCTCCGGTGTCGAATTCAGCCGGGCAGACAAGGTTTCCGACGTTCTCAAGAACCACAAAGTCAAGATCCTTTGTTCCAAACTCACGCAGTCCTTGGCGTGTCATGTCAGCATCCAGATGGCACATCCCTCCGGTATGAATCTGAATTGCTCTTACCCCGGTTTCTATTATTGCCTTTGCATCAACATCTGAATCAATGTCAGCTTCCATAACGCCGATTTTCATTTCATCCTTAAGCATTGCAATAGTTCTTTTCAGTGTTGTAGTCTTTCCTGCCCCGGGCGAAGACATGAGATTCAGCAGAAACGTTCCCTCATTCTTCAGTTCTTCACGAAGCTTCTCTGCATCTGCGTCATTATCTTCAAACACACTTCTCTTAACCTCAATCACTCTGAATTTGTCCATTATCCTTCTCCTGTTTGCACTTTTATCAGTGCCTTATTTATAGGAATTAATTCTAACATTCTGCCTGTCAGAGTGTCAATTTGATTAATAATTACACTATTTATTTTTAATAATAAATATATAAGGAAGTGAACTCTGCTATCTCGTCACCTCTGTAAAAGTTTTTCACTTTAAACCAATAAAGTGTTGACATTCATCACCTCTTGTGCTAAAACTTATCTCGTATTTTAATGAGGTGTGCGTTTTGAAGAATTTATGTTCAAAGCAGAATATTGAAAAACTCAGCTGCAGTCATTCAGACAACAGCAGATTTTTTAGTGCCGCAGTACGTTTCTTTATGTACTGCTTTTTTTATTATTACTTTACACGCACAACTGAATATTGCACAGCGGGAAACCTTTAGAAACTTTTATTGAAATCAACGGATACGCGGTTTCCCGGCAGGGAGGCCGCTTTTTTCATAAAATATCTGAAAGGTCAGAATATTATCTAACAAGTGAGGTTAACATGGACGATTTAAAGGATTCAAGAGAACAAATTGCAGCCATTGATAAAGAGATGATTGCTCTCTTTGAGAAAAGAATGAATGTGGCAGCAGACATAGCCGCATATAAGAAAGCACATGGTATGAGCATCAAGGATGAGTCCCGTGAAGAATTTCTTATAAGAAGAAACAGCGAACTCATTACCGACAGCACTATTAAAGAATATTATGTTGCATTCCAGAAAAACCTTATGGACCTTTCCTGCAACTATCAGGCAAGACTTAATCAGGGCATGAACATATGCTACAGCGGCGTGGAAGGAGCCTTCGCTTATATGGCTGCAAAGCAGATGTTCCCTGAGGCAACACTTAAGGCCTACAACAGTTTTGAGGAAGCTTATGAGGCTGTAGAACGCGGCGAGCAGGACTGTGCTATCCTTCCTATCGAAAACAGCTATGCAGGCGAAGTCGGAAACGTCATGGACCTTATGTACAACGGAAATCTCTACGTAAATCAGGTTCTTGATATCGATATCATTCAGAACCTCATTGCCATTGATGGTGCTTCCTTATCAACAATCAAAAAAGTTGTAAGCCACCCTCAGGCATTGTCACAGTGTGACAGCTACATAAAGTCTCACAATTTAGAGACAGAGGTTTACTCAAATACAGCCATGGCTGCCAAGTACGTTAAAGAGCTTAACGATCCTACGGTTGCAGCTATTGCTTCCGATGAAACAGCTAAATTATATGGCCTCAACATTCTTGATTCCGCCATTAACAGCCAGCGCAGCAACACCACACGCTTTGCCTCCTTTTCCAGAGCACAGAACCGCCCTGTAGGAAGTGCAAAACGCGGAAACGAACACTTTATCCTTGTATTTACAGTAAAGAACGAAGCCGGTGCCCTTGCACAGACACTTAACATAATCGGTGCACATAACTTCAATATGAAAAACTTAAGAAGCAGACCAATGAAAAACCTTATGTGGAACTACTTCTTCTATATCGAAGGTGAAGGAAACATCAACACCCCCGACGGAAAAGATATGTTGACAGAGCTTGGTGCCATCTGTGCCAACCTTAAGCTTGTAGGCACCTACAACTAAACGGGAGACAATATGTATATAAACGTTGAATCAACAGAATCAGGATACGAAATAACCCATCAGCGAGGAGCCCTTAAAAGAGTCGGCGAAATTGTGAACCTTAACAGAAAAGTCTGCATCGTTACAGATGACGGCGTTCCCGCAGAATATGCAAAGACAGTTGCGGACCAGTGTAAGGAAGCATTTATAATCACCCTTCCTCAGGGTGAGCCCAGCAAGAATATTGATAACTTCCTGCTTATTCTTCGTGAAATGCTCTCCCACTCCTTCACAAGAAATGACCTCTGCATTGCTGTAGGAGGCGGTGTTTGTGGCGATATGACCGCGTTTGCCGCATCCTGTTATATGCGAGGCATCGATTTTGTAAATATCCCCACTACTGTACTTTCCATGGTGGATTCCTCCATCGGCGGAAAAACAGCCATTGACTTTGAAGGCGTTAAAAATGTTGTTGGCTCCTTCTTCATGCCAAAGGCCGTTATAATCGATTTCGACGTCCTTAAAACACTGAGTAACCGTCAGATTTCCGCAGGACTTACAGAAGCAATCAAAATGGCTGCAACCTTTGATGAAGAGCTCTTCAGTTTCATCGAAGAAAGCACAAGCCTCAACGATGACATCGAAAAAATCATAGAAGGCTCCAACGCCATAAAAAAGAAGGTTGTCGAAGAGGATCCCAAAGAAAAAGGTCTTCGTAAGGTTCTTAACTTCGGCCATACAGTGGGCCATGCCATCGAAAGCAAAAACGAAGGCCGCATTCTTCACGGCGAGTGTGTAGCCTTAGGTATGACCATTATGTGCTCAGAGCAGGTTAAAAAGAGACTTATTCCCATTCTGAAGAAGTACAATCTTCCTACTGAAATTCAGGATGATATGGCTTCTCTCGGCGAGATAATGAAGCACGATAAAAAAGCAAAAGCAGGCAAAATAACCACAGTATACTGCCCTGAAATCGGAAGCTACGAATTCAGAGACATGACTATCGAAGAATTGATTTCCCTTAAGTAAAGGTGATTATATGAAAAACACTTTCGGCGACAGCCTTACAATTACAATATTCGGTGAAAGCCATGGCGATGCCATCGGATGCGTTCTTGACGGAGTCGCTCCCGGAATCGATGTGGATTGCGAAGTAATTGACCTCTATCTTTCAAAAAGACGCCCCAACGGACTTACCGACACTAAGCGTGTAGAGCCCGATCACTACAAAATCGTAAGCGGTGTATTTAATGGAAAGACAACAGGCACTCCGATTTGCATCGTTATTCCCAATGAAAACACTAAGAGCGGTGACTACAACTACGGTCCTGCCCGCCCCAGTCATGCTGATTATGCAGCCTTCATCAAGTATCACGGTTTTGAAGACTACAGAGGCGGCGGACACTTTTCCGGAAGAATAACAGCTCCCATCGTTGCTGCGGGTGGTCTTCTCATTCCCGCCTTGGAAAAGCTTGGAATAACTATCGGATCTCACATTTATAAATGCTGCGGTGTAGAGGATAAGCCCTTTGATTCCCTTAACCCCGCAGATGACATTAAGCTCCTTAAAGCAGCTGCCTTCCCTGTTATCAACACAGCAGCCGGCGAGCAAATGGTTGCTGAAATTGAAAAAGCAAAGGACAGCCTGGACAGCGTAGGCGGAATCATTCAGACTGCCGTTACAGGTCTTCCCGCAGGCGTAGGCGAGCCCTGGTTTGACAGCGTAGAAAGCCGTCTCTCCCATGCCCTCTTCGCCATCGGTGCCGTTAAGGGCGTTGAGTTCGGTGCAGGATTTGCCGGAACCGAACTTCGCGGCAGCAGTTTTAACGATCAGCTTATTAAGGAAAATGGCACAGTAAAAACAACTACAAATAATAACGGCGGAATAAATGGCGGAATAACAAACGGTATGCCCATCCTTTTTAACACGGCAGTTAAGCCCACCCCCTCCATTTCTCAGCCTCAGAAGACCGTTAACTTCCTTACCGGAAACGAGGAAGAGCTTGTAATCAAGGGCCGTCACGACCCTGCTATAGTACGCCGTATCTGTCCTGTTCTGGACAGTGTGACAGCCATCGTTATTGCTGATATGCTTTGCATGAGGTACGGAACGGATGTGCTTACAAAAGGAGCGAAAATATGGAATATGGATTAATCGGCGAAAAGCTTGGTCACAGCTATTCCAAGCAGATTCACTCCTCTTTTGCAGACTATGAATATGTACTTAAAGAGATTCCCAAGGATGAGCTTGATGCCTTTATGACAGCACATGAATTTAAGGCAATCAACGTAACCATTCCTTACAAGGAAAAGGTTATTCCTTACCTCGATTACATTGATAAAAACGCAGAAGAAATCGGTGCCGTAAATACAATTGTAAATCATAACGGCACACTGAAAGGTTATAATACCGATTTCTACGGTATGATTGCCTTAATAAAAAAGAATGGCATTGAATTAAGTGGAAAAAAGGTGCTTATTTTAGGTACCGGAGGCACAAGCAAGACCTCCTGCTGTGTTGCCAAAAGCCTTGGAGCCGCACAGATACTGGTAGTTTCCAGAACCCCTAAGGACGGAGTAATCACCTACGAAGAAGCGTACTCAGATCATTCTGATGCAGACATAATAATCAATACCACCCCCGTCGGAATGTTTCCTAAAGAAGAGGCGGCTCCCGTTGATTTGGACAAATTCCCTAAATTAAGCGGTGTTGTGGATGCCATCTTCAACCCACTCCGTTCCAATCTTGTACTGGCAGCGGAGCAAAAAGGAATCCCTGCATGCGGCGGCTTATACATGCTTTCAGCTCAGGCAGTGTATGCCTTCGGACATTTTACCGGTTCGGAACCTAACGAAAGCTTCATCGAGAAGGCATATCGTGATGTAATGTTCGGCGTAAGAAATATCGTACTTATAGGTATGCCCTCTGCCGGAAAATCCACTATCGGAAAAGCCCTTGCAAGGAAGACAGGAAAAGAATTTGTTGATTCCGATAATGTCATTACCGAAAGAATCGGCTGCACAATTTCAGAGTTCTTTGCAACCCACGGCGAAAAAGCCTTCAGAGACCTTGAAACAGAAGTTATAAAGGAGCTCAGCCACACAGGAAACAAGATTATCGCCACAGGCGGCGGTGCAATATTAAGACCCGAAAACGTACAAGCCTTAAAGAGAAGCGGCATTATAATCATGATTGACCGAAGCATCGATAATCTCACTCCCACTGCCGACAGACCGCTGCTTCAGAACAGAGAAATGCTTGAAAAGCTTTTTGCGGATCGCTACGAAATATACAAAAACAACGCAGATGTAATCATTGACGGAAACAGACCGATATTCGATGTTACCGAGCTTGCTTATAAGTCTGCTTTGGAGGTTATGTAAATGAAAATCCTTGTAATAAATGGTGCAAATCTTAACATGCTTGGTATCAGAGAGCCCGGAATCTACGGAAGCGATACCTACGAAGATCTGAAAAAGCTTATTTCCAAGCATGCTGAAGAAAAAAAAGTTGATGTTGAGTTTTACCAGTCCAACCATGAAGGTGATCTTGTAGATGCCATTCAAAAGGCATATTTTGACAAGATTGACGGCATCGTAATCAATCCCGGTGCTTATACTCACACAAGTCTCGCCATTGCAGATGCAGTAAAGGCCGTAAAAATTCCTACCGTTGAGGTTCACATTTCTGATGTCACAACAAGGGAAGCCTATCGCCAGATCAGCTATATTCGTGAGGTTGCAGCAAAAACCATTATGGGAAAAGGCTTTCAGGGCTATCTCGAAGCCATGGACTTCCTTATTGAAAACAGAGGTTAAGTATGATTGTTAAAATCACACCCGGAAAACTGAATGGAACAATTTCCGCACCGCCCTCCAAAAGCTTTCTGCATCGTCTCCTTATATGTGCAGCTCTTTCAAAGGGTGAGTCACAAATAGGAAATCAGGCTGAAAGTCAGGACATTCTTGCCACAAAGGATTGCATTCAGGCATTAAATCAGAAGCCGGCAAAGAACATTATTCCTGTGTTTAATTGCAGAGAAAGCGGAAGTACTCTCCGATTCTTCGTTCCCATTGCTCTGGCAATTCACGGAAAAGCACTGTTTACAGGTGCTCCCAGACTAATGGAACGCGGCATAGGCATATATGAAGACCTGTTTACCGAAAGAAACATTGAAGTGTCAAAGGATGCCAACGGACTGCTTCTTACGGGCCGCCTGCCTTCCGGAGACTACTCGGTTCCAGGAGGCGTCAGCAGCCAGTACATATCAGGATTATTGTTCGCTCTCCCGCTTCTTAAAGGAAACAGCACAATAAAAGTAATTCCTCCCATCGAAAGCAGGGCCTACATTGATCTTACCCTCGCCGTACTTAAGCAGGCAGGAATAAAAATAACCGAAAAAGAAAAAAACACCTTTGAAATAAAAGGTTCTCAAAAATATAAAACCCTAAAATGTGATGCAGAAGGTGACTGGTCAAACGCCGCATTCTTCTACGCACTGAACCATTTCGGGAACAACATCGAAATAACCGGGCTCAACAAGGACAGTGGACAAGGTGACAAAGTGTGCGTCAAAGACTTTGATCTTCTCGAGTCAGCAGGTTCCTCGGTATCTATAGCGGAAAGCATAGATCTTGGCCCCGTTCTTATGGCATATGCCGCAGCAAAGCATGGCGGAACCCTTACAGATACCGCCCGTCTTCGCATAAAAGAAAGTGACCGTGCCCTCGT
>JAKSRZ010000045.1 GCA_024403375.1 Lachnospiraceae bacterium | reverse complement strand
CGAGGTCAAGATACCGAAAAAATTGCCGGCGACCTCGCCGCGAGGTCGCCGGCAATTTTTCGGTATATAAATACCGCGTTGGCGTGGTATATAAAAATAGAGAAGCTCCTTTCTTGTTGAGACAGTAAACTGTCTCACGGAAATGGGCTTCTATGTTTTTATGCATAGTTTGTTATCGCGCAAAAAAAAGAACCGACCCCGAAGTATAAACTTCAAAACCAGTTCCCCCGTGCGTCTTCAGGGGCTCGAACCCTGGACACCCTGATTAAGAGTCAGGTGCTCTACCAGCTGAGCTAAAGACGCATTTGCTATTCGATTGTTTTCCGAACAAGCGATATGTTACCACCGTATACCTGGTTTGTCAACATGTTTTTTTATTTTTTTCAAAAAATTGTTTATTTCACTTTTGGAGCAGATTTTCGTAAAGTAATGACACTTATTCCAAAGTGTGCTATTATACTTATATTATTCTTTTATGGAGCTGGTTATGGGCAAGATATATACTGTAATGGGTAAAAGTGCTACGGGTAAGGACACTGTATATAAGCGTCTCGTTGAAAGATTCGATGGTCGATTCAAGGAAGTTGTTATGTATACCACACGTCCGATTCGTGCCGGAGAAAAGGATGGCGTAGAATATCATTTTGTTTCGATTCCCGAGAAGGAAAAGATGGATGCCGAGGGTAAGATTATCGAAATCCGTCGATATGATACAGTATATGGACCCTGGTGGTATTTTACAGCGGATGATGGACAGATTGATCTTTCTTCCGGTGATTATATGATGATTACCACATTGGCCGGCTACGAAAATCTTCGTGATTATTTCGGTAAAGAGAATGTTATTCCGATTTACACTGATATTGACAGTTATACAAGGCTTCACAGAGCCGTTGAACGTGAAAACAGGCAGAAGGTGCCTAATTTTTCGGAGGTCTGCAGACGATATCTGGCAGATGAGGACGATTTCCGCGAGTCAGAGCTTGAGAGGCTCGGAGTAACAAAGCGATTTATTAATGATGATTTGAACAGGTGTCTTGAGGAGATAGCTGATTGGATATTAAAGTAAACCAGACACAACAGATAAATACTCCCGAACTTCAGCCCGTTAAGACTGCTCCCACAGAGGATTTCCGCTTCACGCTGATTTCCAAAATTGAGGAAACAGAGCTTCAGGAAAAGCTTTCGGTGCTTATGGAAGAAATTACCAAAGAAGGTAAAAAGATTTCAAAGCACATGGACGTAAGGGATATGAAGCAGTATCGTGCCCTTATTAAGGAATTTATGAATGAGATAGTCACTCACTCTCACAAGTTCCAGCGTGAAAATTTCCTTGACAAACGTGGACGTCACAGAGTATATGGTATGATTAAACTCATCGACGAAAATCTGGATGAACTTACTACGGAGCTTCTTAAGGACGAAAAAGATCATCTTACTATTTTAAGTAAGATTGACGAAATCAGAGGCTTGCTTCTGGATATATTGACATGAATTTTTCTGATGTTATAGGACAAGAGAAAATAGTTGCTCATATGAAGAGTGCCATACTGGAAAAGAAGCTGAGTCATGCCTATATCCTTTCGGGGGAAAAGGGCAGCGGAAAGAAGCTTATTTCCGGTATTTTTGCGGCCGCAATTCAGTGCGAGAAGGGCCTGGGAAGCCCCTGCGGCGAATGCCAGTCCTGTAAACAGGCGGCAGGCGGAAACAATCCTGATATCCACTGGATTACTCACGAAAAGCCTAACGTAATTTCGGTAGATGAGATACGTGTTCAGCTGAACTCGGACATTACGATCAAGCCATACAGCAGACCGCACAAGGTCTACATTATTGACGAAGCCGAAAAGATGAATGAACAGGCTCAGAATGCTATTCTTAAGACTATTGAAGAGCCACCTGAATACGCAGTTATTATCTTGTTGGTTACAAACGAAAAGCTCTTTCTTCCTACGATCCTATCACGATGCATTCTTCTGAATCTTCGTGCGGTATCAAAGGCAAAAATACAAAAACTTCTGGAAGAAAAGCATGGAATTTCCGGCTATATGGCAGAGGTTGCTGCAGGCTTTGCTGACGGAGTCCCCGGAAGAGCAATAGAGTTTGCCGAGTCGGACAGATTTATTGAACTTAAAGCAGATGTGCTGAGCCTCCTTAAGCGAGTTGACGGCATGGATGCGGGGCAATTGTATGGGGCAATAAAGGGCTGGAGTGACAAGGCCGAGCTTCAGGAACGATTAAGCCTTACAAATATGTGGTACAGAGACATATTGGTGGCAAAGTCAACGGATGATACTGTCGGCATTCTCTTTAAGGATGAGGAAACTGCCATTTATAATGCGGCAAGCGAGTTAAGCTATCAGGAAATCATCAGAAAGCTGGACGCAATCAGCACACTTAAAGAAAGAATTAAAGCGAATGTTAACCTGGATGCATCGCTTATGCTCTTGTTTCTGACTCTCAGGGACAGAGGATAGAATATAGTAATATGGAGGTATATAGATTATGACAAAGGTAGTTGGAGTACGATTCAGACAGGCAGGTAAGGTATATTACTTTGACCCGTTGGATTTTGAAATAAAGCAGGGCATGGGCGTTATCGTGGAGACTGCACGCGGCCTTGAGTATGGACATGCAGTGCTTGGAGTACGTGAGGTTGAGGATGAAAAGGTCATCCAACCCCTGAAGCCCGTTATCAGACCTGCTACGGAAGAGGATACAAAGCAGGAGCAGGAAAACCGTCGGAAAGAAAAAGAAGCATACAAAATCTGTCTTGAAAAGATTCATAACAGAAATCTGGAAATGAAGCTTATAGGATGCGAATATACATTTGATGCAAACAAGGTTCTTTTCTACTTTACAGCTGATGGACGTGTGGATTTCCGTGAACTGGTAAAAGACCTGGCTGCAGTGTTCAGAACACGTATTGAACTTCGTCAGGTAGGCGTTCGCGACGAGGCAAAGATTCTTGGCGGTATCGGAATCTGCGGAAGACCACTTTGCTGTCACTCATACCTGGCAGACTTTACTCCTGTGTCCATAAAGATGGCAAAGGAGCAGAACCTCTCACTTAATCCTACAAAGATTTCAGGCGTTTGCGGACGACTTATGTGCTGCCTGAAAAATGAGGAAGCTGCCTACGAGGAACTTAATTCAAAGCTTCCAAACATTGGAGACTTTGTGACAACTCCCGAAGGACAAAAGGGACAGGTACAGAGCGTTTCGGTTCTTAAACAGAGAGTTAAGGTGCTTGTGGAGACCAGTGAGGACGAACGCGAACTTAAGGACTTTGATGTTAAGGAGCTTAAATTTAAGCCCAGACGCAGAAGAGACAATAATCATGACGATGACGCAGAAATCAGAGAGCTGGAACGCCTTGAAAAGAAGGAAGGCAAATCAAAGCTTGGTGAGGAATAATTGTGGTTGAGCTGAAAAGTACTGAAAGAATAGATGATCTGCAAAGAAACAACCTGAAAATCATTCAGGATACAGAACGCTTCTGCTTTGGCATGGACGCGGTTCTTCTTTCAGGCTTTGCCAAGGCGAAAAAGGGCGATAAGGTGCTTGATCTTGGCACCGGCACTGGAATTATCCCTATACTTATGTCTGCCAAAACCGATGCAGAACACCTTACGGCACTGGAGATTCAGCCCGAAAGTGCTGATATGGCTATGCGTAGCGTTATGCTTAATGATTTGCAGAATAAAATTGATATAAAAACAGGAGATATTAAGGAGGCATCTCGAATTTTCGGGAAGGCCTCCTTTGACGTGGTTACAAGCAACCCACCATACATGATTTCCGGGCACGGAGAAGCAAATCCTGATGATGCCAAGGCAATTGCCCGCCACGAGGTGTTATGTACACTGGATGATGTGGTGAGAGAGGCTTCTGCCTGCCTTAAGCCTAATGGACATTTTTATATGGTTCATCGTCCCTTCAGACTGGGCGAAATATTTGCCGCTATGGAAAAATATAAACTTCGAGTGAAGGAAATGAGGATGGTTCATCCCTTTGTTGATAAGGAGCCAAACATGGTGCTGATAGGTGCCTGCAAGGGTGGAAATCAGGGAATAAAAATAGCACCTCCGCTCATAGTTTATAAAGAGCAGGGTGTCTACACCGATGAGATTTACGAGGTTTACGGCTATTAGGTGCCGTAAAAAAGAAGATGCCCCGGCCTGAAAGGGGAATTCAAACCGAGGACTTTGGGGTATGAGGGGTTTAATTTCTAACAACGTCATTTTACTATAGTAAGTACATCAAAAGTACAACAAATCTTTAGAAATATTAACAGAAAATATAACATTTTTGCGAGGATATGAATAATGCTATACCTTTGTGCCACCCCAATCGGAAATCTTGAGGATATGACCTTCAGAGTGGTAAGAATTCTTAAGGAAGTAGACCTGATTGCGGCAGAAGATACGAGAAACAGCATAAAGCTACTGAATCATTTTGATATCCACACGCCCATGACCAGCTATCATGAGTATAATAAGGTGGATAAAGCAAAAGAACTTGTTCAGATGATGCTTGAAGGAAAGAGCATTGCCTGCATCACCGATGCGGGAACTCCCGGAATTTCCGATCCGGGAGAAGAGCTGGCAAGGCAGGCGAGAGAGGCAGGAATTCAGGTTACTTCTGTTCCCGGAGCCTGTGCCTGCATTACGGCTTTGACAATGTCAGGACTTCCCACAAGAAGGTTTGCGTTTGAAGCATTTTTGCCTACTGATAAGAATGAATTGAAAAACGTTCTGGAGGAACTGAAAACAGAAACTCGCACAACTATAATGTACGAGGCTCCTCACAGATTGGTAAAAACTTTGGAAATGCTGCTGGAAGAGCTGGGCGATCGTAAGATTACCATATGTAAAGAGCTTACGAAAAAGTATGAAAACTCCTTCTCGGGCACTATTTCCGATATGATTTCTCACTTCAGAGCCAATGAACCCAAAGGGGAATTTGTTCTTGTCATCGATGGTGTGAAACAGGAGGAACTGGACGCCGAAAAACAGGCAAAATGGCAGGAAATGTCTATTGAAGAACATATGCAGCTTTATATGGACAAGGGCATGGACAATAAAGAGGCAATGAAGGCTGTGGCCAAGGACAGAGGCGTGTCCAAGCGAGATATTTACCAGGCACTATTGAAATAGCTTGGAATTATTTATCAAATTATAAAATAAGTGAGACAATTCAATAAAACAACCCTTAAATAAACGCAAAACGCTTTATTTAGGGGTTTTTTGATGGTATTCTGTCCGTAACTCTTTTGTTTTTGGAAAGGACGCCAACATGAAAAATCTGAAACTGAAAACGGTTGTTATTTTGATTATTGCGGTTACTGCCGGCCTTGGTATGTTATTGCTCTTTACTTTTGCAAATAAGAGCATGACAGAATCCATGAAGACAAAGTCCATCGACAATATGAATACTTATCTGAATTCACAGACAAGTATCATCAATCAGTTCGTTTTGGACAGTGAAAAGACTCTGTATCTTTTCGGAAAGGCTCCTGCTGTTAAGAACATTCTTAAGAGCAGTGATGACGCAGATGTAACTGCTGTGGCACAGGCTTATACAAATGAGTATTACGGCTCCCTTGATAACTGGGAAGGCGTATATATCGGTAACTGGGATACACAGGTTCTTACCCATCAGGCACCTCCCGTAGTAGGACGTGTAATGAGAGAGGGCGAAAGACGTGAACAGTTAAGATCCGCAATGCTGGCAGACGATGTTTATGATGCAGGTATTATTATTTCTCCTGCTTCCGGATTACTTTGTCTTTCCATGTATTCCGCAGTGTACGAAAATGATCAGCCTATCGGTTATGTCGGCGGTGGCGTTTTCGCAGATCAGCTTAAGAAGGTTCTTGATGAGACAAAGGCATATGGTCTTGATAACTCTCACTTCTACATGATCAACGTTGATACAAAGACACATATCTTTGATGAAGATGAAACACTTATGGCTCAGGAAGTTGCAAATCCTATGCTTCTTGAGGTTATGAATAAGATTGCATCCAATGGTGACACAACATTCACTTATAAGGATGAAACAGGTGCGTCACATCTTGTAAGCTATAAGTTCCTTGATGAAAAGGGCTGGGCAGTAGTTGTTTCCGACCTTGAGGCAGAGGTTTATGCCGCTGCTACAGCAAACAGAACAACATTGGCATTTCTTTGCATCGTTATTTACCTCCTTATTGTAGGACTTACATTTGGTGTAATGGCACTTGCACTTCGTCCTCTTGCAGTGGTTGAGAAGTCCATTACAAAGCTCGGAAGTCTGGATATTACTAATGACGAATCCATTTCTGCTTATCTTGAGAATAAGAATGAAATCGGCTCCATCGCCAGAGAAACAGACAAGCTGCGTAAGATTCTTAAAGAAATCATTACAACACTTAAAGAGTGTACAGATAATCTCAGCGAATCTTCCGCTTATGTTGATAAGGAAGCAACCACACTGTCCGTTTGCGTATCTGATAACTCAGCTACAATCGAGCAGCTGGCTACAAGCCTTAACGTAACAAATGACTCAATCGCATTCGTTTCACGAAGCATCAATACAATCAATGAAGATGTTGATGCTATCAAGTCTAAGGTTGAGGAAGGATTTGCACAGAGCAGCACAATCTATCAGAGTGCAGTAGAGTTCGAAGAGAAGTCTGTTACATCAGCTCACGAATCTGAACAGAACATTACAAGAAACAGAGAAAATATTAACGAGGCAATGGAGAAGATGAACTCCTTCAGCAAGATTAATGAGCTTGCTGACGAAATCAAGGGAGTTACAGATCAGACTCAGCTTCTTTCACTTAATGCAAACATTGAGGCTGCAAGAGCAGGTGAGGCCGGCCGTGGTTTCGCGGTAGTTGCCGGAGAGATTGGTGTTCTCTCACAGCGTTCGGATGAAACGGTTACTGATATTCAGGCAATCTGTAATGAGACAAACAGCAACATTGAAGTAATCAATGGCTGCTTCGAATCCATTATTGCTTTCCTTGAAGAGCAGGTTGCACACAGATTTACAGAATTCTCTGATATGTCTAAGGACAACAGAGCATCCGTACAGGTTCTTCAGAACGAAATTAAAGAAATAAAGGCTGCGGCTGAAGCATTTAAGAAAACCGTAAGCGGTATTGCCACAGAGGTTGCCAATATCGAGCATGCTACAAAGCAGAATGAGATGGGTATTGATGATATCATTGCAAAGAATGATGATACAAGTAAGGTTATCAACAGACTTCAGGATATTTCATCTGAAAACCTCCAGATTGTAAAGAAGATCAAGGATCTTATTGACGGTTTCAAGGCATAATGAAGGATTATTCCCCGGCAGCATTGGTTGCCGGGGTTTTTTTTGTGGATGTTGCACAATTTTTGCCGGCTGTATTGTGCAATGTGTACATTGACCGTTTAGTTGTCCACTGTTAAACTTTAAGTAGAGCAAGCGGTTGCGCAAATTGATGCGGTGCAGCAATGATATAAACTGCGAAAAATTTCGAAAATATTTGGAAACGTTTCCAAAAACTTGTGGACAAATTGACTTATTTGTGTTAGTATCGTGGAGGGAAAATTGGTGAAAGCTAACAAATTACTACTGAAAACAGCGGTTTTAAGCATGCTGGCTATCTGTTTCATGAGTGGATGCGGAAAGAAAAATAAAATTGTAACCTCTGACACACTCGTGGTTCAGAAGGTGGAAAACCTTCCGGACGATTTTATTCTCGGAATGGATTCCTCGGCGGTGCTTTCTCTGGAAGCAGGCGGAGTAAAATACTATGACTACGAGGGGAACGAGCAGGATGTGTTCAAAACCCTTTCCGAAAACGGTATTAACTATATTCGTGTGCGTGTGTGGAACGATCCCTTCGATGAAAACGGAAACGGCTACGGCGGAGGAAACTGCGATATAAACACTGCAGTGGAAATCGGAAAACGTGCTACGGAAAACGGCATGAAGCTTCTTGTAAACTTCCATTATTCAGATTTCTGGGCTGATCCTGCAAAACAGATGTGCCCGAAAGCCTGGGTGGGAATGGAAATCGAGGAGAAAACGGAAGCCTGTTATCAGTACACCTTAGACTGCCTCAATAAGCTTAAAAAAGCCAAGGTTGACGTTGGAATGGTACAGATAGGAAATGAAACCAACGGTGCAATGGCAGGCGAGAAGATCTGGATGAGAATCTATTACCTTATGGATGCCGGATCAAGAGCCACAAGAGAAGTTTTCCCGGAGGCACTGGTTGCAGTTCATTTTGCAAATCCCGAAAAAGTAACAAATTACGCCGACTACGCAAAGAAACTGGACTACTACAACCTGGATTATGATGTATTCGCTTCCTCATATTATCCTTTCTGGCACGGAACACTGGAAAATCTGGCTACGGTACTTTCGAGTGTGGCCGATAATTACGGCAAGAAGGTAATGGTTGCGGAAAATTCGTACGCATATACCACAGAAGACACCGACTTTTACGGAAATACAATTTCCGATGGCGGTGCAATCGTTAAAAATTATCCCTTTACAGTGCAGGGACAGGCTAACCAGGTAAGAAACGTTGTTGATACTCTGGTTAACAAAACATCAAATGCAATCGGATATTTCTACTGGGAAGGCACATGGATTTCCTCCGGCGGTTCATCCTATGAAGAAAATCAGGCAAAATGGGAGAAGTACGGTTCAGGCTGGGCTGCTTCCTATGCAAAGGGCTACGATCCCAAGGACGCAGGAAAGTATTACGGCGGCTGTGCGGTTGATAATCAGGCGTTCTTTGATGCGAAAGGCAAGCCACTGGAATCCTTAAAAGTATTTGCTCTTATGAAAGAGGGTAACGAAGGTGTTCTGATGGCAGATGCAATTGAGGACACCAACCTGATTATAGACCTGAACGGAGAGGTTAACCTTCCTTCGCAGGTCAATGCAGTAATGACCGACGATTCAAAGCAGCTTCTTGACGTAGAGTGGAAAAACGTTGACATCAACAAAATGAAGAGCAACGGACCACAGAAGTATGATATTGTGGGAATGGCCGGTGGAATGCAGGCTCATTGCTTCGTATCCATGGTTGAATATAACTTCGTGGAAAATTACAGCTTTGAAGAAGGCGAAAAGGGCTGGAAGGCAAAGAATAATGGCGAAATCAACGAGCTTTATGTTGAAGATAAAGCTACCGATTCCCAGACAGGCACGAAGCATTATCACTTCTGGAGTGATAACACACACACTGTTGACTTTGATCTTGAACAGACAGTAAGTGACCTTCCTACAGGTGACTACAGATTTGCAATTTCCATAATGGGCGGAGATGCGGGAGATACTGACATTTACGCCTATGTAAAAATAAATGATGAGATTGTTGCTACAGCACCCACCGTTATTACAAGCTACGGAGAGTGGCATGATGCAATAATCGACAGATTCAGCTACAACGCAGGCGACAGTATCACCGTGGGCATTCATGTAAAGTGTTCGGGTGCAGGAAACGGTGCCTGGGGTAAGATTGAAGATGCACTTTTGAATTCAGTTAAGTAAGTTTGGGAGCAAGGCACATGAGAAAGTCGTTTATAAAAAGAATAATAGCGGCATCCGTGTTAACCACTATGCTTACAGCATCCTTAGGATGTGCCAAAAAGCCCGTTGTTGACCCGATAAATGATAACTACAGAGTTTTTTATGAAATATTTGTGGGATCATTTTCAGATTCAGACGGAGACGGAACGGGTGATCTTAAAGGAATAATAAACCGACTGGATTACTTAAATGATGGCGACATAAATTCAGGCGAAAGCCTTGGAATACAAGGGATCTGGCTTTCTCCGCTTTTTGAATCTCCCTCATATCATAAATATGATGCGAAGGATTATTACAAAATTGACGAGAAATTCGGAACAGAAGCTGATCTGAAGGAACTTCTGGATGAGTGCCACAAAAGAAACGTAAAGGTAATTATCGACCTGGTGCTTAACCATTCTTCGGATGAAAACGAATGGTTCAAAAAGTTTGCAAGTGCTCATCAGAACAAAGATACATCAAATACATTTTACGATTTTTACACATACGTAACGGACGGGACAATGCTTCCCGGCCATGCGTATTATCAGATTCCCGGCTGCCCCGGAGAATATTACGAAGGGAACTTCTCTTCTGATATGCCGGAAATGAACTACGATTCCGAAAACGTGTACAAATGCATGTTCGAAGTAGCTCAGCACTATCTCGGGCTGGGAGTTGACGGCTTCAGATTCGACGCCGTCAAATACATATATTACAATGATGCAGACGCTTCCGTTAAATTCTGGAAGAGGCTGATGGCAGACATCAAAGAGATTAAGCCGGATGCTTACTGCGTCGGAGAATGCTGGTCAGGCCAGGGAGAAATACTGAAATATGTTGAAGCAATGAACTGCTTTGACTTCCAGATTTCCCAGGCTGACGGATATGTAGCCATGGCCGTCAAGGGCGGTGACATGAGCACCTACACCAATTACATCGACACCTATCAGAAACAGGTACAAAAAGCGAACCCTGATGCAATGCCCGTTTCCTTCATATCCAACCACGATATGGACAGAATGGCAGGCTACATGATGTTGGCGAAGAATTGGACTCAGATGGCTGCAAATCTCTATATACTTTCACCCGGATCACCATTTATCTACTACGGTGAAGAAATCGGAATGAAAGGAACCAGAGGCGGTGCCAATACGGATGCAAACCGTCGTCTTGCCATGAACTGGGGAGACGAGGATACAGTGGATGACCCGCTGGGAGCCACTTATGACAGAAATAAGCAGACAAATGGTACCGTAAAAGAACAGTTGGAAAAGGAAAACAGCCTTGTAAAATATTATGCACAGCTGATTTCCATAAGAAACAAATATCCTGCTATCGCAAGAGGCGATTACAAGTCACTGAAATACGATAACGCATATTTCGGCGGCTCACTTATCACCTACAACGACGAAAAAATCGGACTTTTCCACAATACTAAGGACGAGGAGCTGGTTATTGATCTTACATCCACAAAATCCGCTGAAATAAGCTTCGCAAAGCTTGTGGACAGCATCGGACAGGGAACGGCTTCCCTGGAGGGAAATACGCTTACAATCGGTCCCCAGACCAGCGTAATCCTGAAATAGCCGAAAAACAGTTGTAAAGCTGTCATAGGGGCGGCTTTAAATAAATTTAAGAGGAGAAAAAACATGAAAAAGAAAATTGCTACACTTCTTGCACTTGTACTTTCACTTTGCATGGTGATCGGACTTGCAGGATGTGGTAAGAAAGCCGATAACACCGGCAAGGACACAACAGGTTCCAAGACAGAAGGAAAGACAGAGGGCGGCAGCACTTCTTCCTCTCTTGACGGAACATACAACATTACAGTATGGGTTTCTGAGTCTGACGGCGTTGCAGATCTCACAAAGAAGCAGATTGCAAAATTCTGTGAAGAGAATCCCGGAATTGTAATCAATGCTACAGTAGAAGGTATCACAGAGGCTGAATCCGCTTCTCAGATGATCACATCCGTTGAAGACGGTGCTGACCTTTACTGCTTCGCACAGGACCAGCTCGTTCGTCTCGTTCAGGCAGGCGCACTCAACAAGCTTGGTGATGGTGCCACAGCTACAGTTAAGGAGCGTAACGATGCTACATCCATCCTTGCTGCAACAGTAGGTGACAAGCTTTACTGCTACCCTCTTACATCTGATAACGGTTACTTCATGTACTACGATAAGAGCGTCATTCCCGCAGAGCACCTTGATTCCCTTGAGGATCTTATTGCTGACTGTGAGAAGGCAGGCAAGATGTTCTCTTACGAGATGGAGACATCCGCTTGGTACAACGCAGGCTTCTTCTTCGCTACAGGTTGTGTATCTGAGTGGGAGACAAATGCAGAAGGTAAGTTCGTAGGCCTTAAGGATACATTCAATTCCGACGCAGGCGTTATCGCTCTTAAGGGTATGCAGAAGCTCGTTAAGTCCACATGCTACAACTCATCTTCAGCAGGTGCAGACTTCGCAGCAGCAGTTCCCTCCGCAATCGTTATTTCCGGTACATGGGCTTCTTCCGCAGTTAAGGAAGCTCTTGGCGAAAACTACGCAGCAACAGACCTTCCTAAGTTCACAGTTGATGGCAAGACATATCAGCTCGGTTCTTACTCAGGTTGTAAGCTTATGGGCGTTAAGCCTCAGACAGACGCTGTAAAGAACGCAGTTCTTCAGCAGCTTGCTCTTTACCTCACAAATGCTCAGTGCCAGCTTGAGAGATTCAACCTTGTTGGTTGGGGCCCTTCAAACCTTGAGGCACAGAAGGATAACGCTGTTCAGAGCGATATCGCTCTTGCAGCACTTGCACTCCAGAACGCAAACGCAATTCCTCAGGGCCAGATCGATGGTGCTTGGTGGGATCTTGCAAAGGTTCTTGGTACAGCAGCTAAGGAAGCAACAACAGATGCTGAACTCAAGGCAGCTCTTGAAACATACGAGAAGGGCTGTATGGGACGTCTCTCACTCAGCGAGGACGCTGCTACAGCATTCACAGTTATCGGTGCATTCGATGGAACAAACTGGGATAAGGATTATCCTATGACACAGCAGCCTGAAGGCACATTCTACTCATCTGCAATCAACTTCAAGGCAGGCGATGAGTTCAAGGTACGCCAGGGCGGCGGCTGGGACGTTAACTTCGGTGCTAACGGCGCAGCAGGCGGTGACAACCTTAAGGTTGAAGCTGACGGTCTCTACTACGTTCATATGGAATTCAACAAGGCTGACACAACATGTTCAGTTCTTGAGCTTACAAAGTACAGCCCTATCGAAGGCTTTACAGTGATCGGTACAGTAAACGGTTCTAACTGGGATAAGGACTTCCAGATGGAAATCCAGGCAGACGGAACATTCGTTTCCACAGAAGCATTTGCTATGACAGCAGGCACAGAGTTCAAGTGCCGTCAGGGTCTCAGCTGGGATGTAAACTATGGTAACGGCGGTGACAACTTCAAGGTTGAAGCTGACGGAACATACAAGGTTCAGCTTGATGTAAATGCCGGCCAGATTACACTTATTGCTCAGTAATTAATAATCTGAAACTTCGGAGCCACTCCGACAAAACGGGGTGGCTCCATTTTAAAAGAAACAGCTCGAAAAATTTTCGGAGAGGGCAGGTAATATGAAGAAAATTTCCTCATCTCAATATTTCAAAATGAATTGGCTTGAGAAACTCGGCTATAATATTTTCATGTTTATTTGCGCCATTCCTGTTTTCTTCTTTGAACTCGGAAAAAAGGCGTGTAAAGGGGTTGCTTTATTTGTAAAGGCTATCGGAAAAGAGCTTAAAGAATTTGCAATGATTTTTACAAAAGGCTCTGTTTTCACAAAAGTATCCTATCTCATTATGGGATTCGGTAATCTTTGCCGCGGTCAGATTGTGCGCGGTCTTTTCTTCCTGGCATTCGAAGTAAGCTTCGTAATGTACCAGATTACATCCGGCATAAGCTGGATGGCTAAACTCAGAACACTCGGAGACATAGGACCTCACGAAGAATATGATCCTATCCTTGACACATACGTTCGTGTTAATGGTGATGATTCCTTCAAGATTCTTCTTTATGGCGGCTTTGCCGTTATCCTTTGTCTTGTTTTCATATTCGTATGGCGTATGAACTGGCGTCAGAGCTGGGAGAATGATAAGCTCCTTAAAGCGGGCAAAAAAGTGCCGAAATTTAAGGAGGACTTCCATGATCTTGTGGATGCGAAGTTCCATAAGACACTTTTAACAGTTCCTATTATCGGCATCACTGCATTTACAGTTCTCCCTATCATCTTCATGATCTTCGTTGCATTTACAAATTACGACGGTGCTCATGACGGATACAGTGCATTGTTCACATGGGTTGGTTTTGATAACTTCAAGGAACTCTTCGGAACGGGAAAAGCCGGCCTTGGCTTCGCTTTCAAGAAGATCTTCAGCTGGACAATTGTATGGGCAATACTTGCAACCTTCTCCAACTATTTCCTTGGCATGATTCTCGCAATCATGATTAACAAAAAGGGAATTAAGTTCAAAAAGTTCTGGAGAGGAATCTTCGTTCTTACAATTGCTATTCCACAGTTCATTTCCCTGCTTTATATGTCCAAACTCTTTGCAAAGAACGGACTTATAAACGGTTTCCTCATTAAGCTTGGAATGCTTTCCACACCATATGACTTCTGGGGACACGCACTGTCCGCAAGAATTCTTGTGGTTGTAATCAATATCTGGATCGGTATCCCTTACCTCATGCTCATTGCTACAGGTATCCTTATGAATATTCCCGAGGACCTGTACGAATCAGCAAAAATTGACGGAGCAAACGCCGTTCAGCAGTTTTTCAAGATTACACTTCCTTACATGCTTTTCATTACAGGACCTTACCTCCTTACAAGCTTTATCGGAAACATGGGTAACTTTAACGTTATCTTCCTTCTCGGCGGCGGTGCAACAGCAAATCCCGCCCTTACAACTTCAGGCGGTACCGCATCGGACGTAGACCTGCTTATTACCTGGCTCTTTAAGATAACAACGGGTACAGAAAGTAACTATAAGCTCGCATCTGTCATCGGTATTATGATTTTCGTGATTGAGGCCACAATTTCCGTAATCGGCTTCAATGCGATGCCATCAAATAAGAATGAGGAGGATTTCCAGTAATGAGCACAAAAGCAATGACTTCTCAGAAAGAAAAGAAATATAAGAGTCTGAAACGTAAGACAGCAGTGGGAAATACAATCATTTACATAATCCTGACCATTATGGCAATCATCTGGGTTGCTCCCTTCTGTGCCATTGTGTTGGAGTCCTTCAGAACAGAGACTACAATGCAGGTTGGCTACGTTATTCCCAAACAGTGGGGACTGGATAACTACAGAACACTGCTCACAGAAACAAAGTTCCTTAAGTGGTACACAAACACACTTACAATTGCACTCATCGTTTCAGTAATACAGACCTTTATGGTGCTTTGTATGTCCTACACATTGTCAAGAATGAGATTCACAGGAAGAAAGTTCCTTATGAACCTTATGCTGATATTTGGTATGTTCCCCGGCTTCCTTGGAATGATTATTCTTTACAAGATCTTAAGCGGAATGGGACTTACCGGTGCAGGCTCCGTACCCGGACTCATTCTCGTATACACAGCAAGCTCCGCCATGGGCTACTACGTATCAAAGGGCTTCTTCGACACAATTCCCAAATCACTGGACGAAGCTGCACGAGTAGACGGCGCAACCCGAGCACAGGTGCTCGTAAAAATCACCTTCCCTATGGCAAAGCCCATCATCATCTATACCGTACTTACAGCATTCATGGGCCCTTGGGGAGACTTCATGTTTGCAAAATATATTGCACATAATACAACAGAAGGTATGAACGTTGCCGTAGGTCTCCAGAACCTCATTTCCACACCGGAAATGCTGGCTGCCCACTACACACAGTTCACCGCTGCAGGCATACTTGTAGCCATTCCCATTACCCTCCTCTTCATGAACCTTCAGAAATACTACGTAGAAGGCGTAACGGGCGGTGCTGTAAAGGGCTAAAACCAAAAAATGCACTAAAATTAACGGATCCCGATGCAATGTTGGGGTCTGTTTTTTTAGTAGTGCGGGTGTGATAAAATTTCCAGAACTATGAAAAAGAAACACTTGTGGAAAAAAACGTTGTATTCATATAAGATTCAGAAACGGCGTTTATGGTTGATGCCAAGTTTGACAATGATCAAAAACGCAAGATATCAGACTACATTTGAAAAGTACCAACCCCTAAGGAGTAGCTTAAACGTTACTCCTTTTTTATTAAATGAAAGTTGCTGTTAATAACATGGCTATAGGCCGTCCCCAAAGCGAATTTGGGGACATGAATATAATCACTTGTCTGAAAGTTTCTCGCTACCCCTATATATTCTACGCTGAAATGCCGATAAAACGTATGAGGTAGACTTTTTATGCCTGAAATTAGGCATAAAAAGTCTTGATACATGGAGGTTGCAAAATGAAGGTCGTAATACTTGCCGGAGGCTTCGGCACCAGAATTGGTGAAGAGAGCGTCAATCGTCCTAAGCCCATGATAGAGATAGGCGGCAAGCCTATTTTATGGCACATAATGAAAGAATATTCATATTATGGATTCAATGAATTCATAATATGTGCAGGATATAAGCAAAATATGATTAAGGAGTGGTTTGCGGACTACTTCCTTTACAATAGCGATGTTACCTTCGATTTCAGCAACGGTAAGGATGATGTGACTATTCACAAAAACACAACCGAGCCATGGAAAGTCACAATCGTAGATACCGGCTATCGCACAATGACCGGAGGCAGAATTAAGCGCGTACGCGAATATATCGGCAGTGAGCCCTTCATGATGACCTATGGCGATGGCGTGTGCGACGTAGACATAAAAAAGCTGGTGGAATTCCACCAAAGCCACGGAAAGCTTGCAACCCTTACGGCAGTCAAGCTGGACCAGCAGAAGGGAATACTGAGCATAGGCGAAAATAATACCGTAAGAGCCTTCCGAGAAAAGAACATCGGCGACTCAGCCCCCATAAATGCAGGCTACATGGTGCTCCAGCCCGAAGTCCTGGACTACATAGAAGATGACACAACAATACTAGAAGCAGAGCCCATGGAAAAACTGGCCGCGGAAGGACAGCTCATGTCCTATATGCACACAGGCTTCTGGCAGTGCATGGACAATTCCAGAGAAAAAGGAATTCTTGAGGAAATGCTGGCAAAGGGTACTGCACCTTGGAAAAAGTGGGAGCATTAGAACCTGCTGCAGGAGGATATATGCTTATGGATGAGCTTATCAGTGTAATAATGCTGACCTACAATAGAGAAAATCTTCTGTCCAAAATGATTGAATGCGTTCTGGCACAGACCTATAGGAATCTTGAATTTATCATAGTGGACAATGGATCCACCGATAATAGCGGTAAAATAGCTGACGAATACGCTTCGAGGGATGACAGAATAAAGGTTGTTCACCTTGGAAAAGAGACTATCGGAAAAGGCAGAAATGTAGGCTTGGACAACGCTAAGGGCGTCTACATCGCTTTTGTTGATGATGACGACAGTCTGAGCCAAGAGTATCTGGAAAGTCTATATAGAAATATCATTGAGTCACAGGCGGATGTGGCTATCTGCGGAGCAGCTGACAAGGCTTTTGATGTTAAAGAGATTTATAGCCCCGAGGATGCCGTAGAGGTGCTCTTGGACAGAAAAAGATACAATGTGGCATTTCCCACAAAGCTGATAAAAAAAGAACTCTTTAAAGAAAACAGATTCAACGAGATATCAAAATATGATGACATCTACCTGATGCCACGAATACTTGCCAGCGCAAAAAGAGTTGTGTACGAAGGCCGACCCATGTACGAATTCTACAGGCACGAAAACAACAACAGCTCCTGGACCACAAATTTCAAATTGTTGACAAAAGAAACACTTCAAGAATACCTGGACGTTTACCGCGAAAGAACCGAGTGGCTCATAGAAAGATTTCCGGAAAAGACAGCCACCTGGCAGTATTTTGAATGGAGCTTCTGGATCAGCATGGTGGATAAGGTGGAGCGGTATGACATTAAGGACTGTGCCGATATAGGAATCAAATTAAAAAATCATTTAATTCATAATGTTGATGATTTTGTTAACAACGTTAAGACACAAGCGTTTGAAAAAGAATGGATAGCTAAATATATAGCAAAGATATAATAGTATGGTGGATGGAGATATAAAATGAAATTAAACATACTTACAGTAGCATATAATGCGGAAAAGACTATTAAACGTTCAATTGAGTCTGTCATTAACCAATCGAGTTCAAACTGGAAATATTATCTTGTTGATAATGGGTCTCTTGATTCCACCTATTCTATCATGAAAGAGTACGAAAATGTTGAGAATATTATTATTAAACATATTGAGCAAAATGATATTAAAAATGCGTTTAAAATGATAAATGAAATTGTAAAAAATGAATCTTCGGACGATTTATTATGTACCTTGGATTCAGATGATGAACTTACTGATATTTTTGCAGAAACCGTTTTGAATGAAATGCAAGCACAGGACATTGATCTTGTAGCACTTGGTACAGAAATGTATAGTACTTCTAACGGTACTCTTCTAAAACGGTTTGTTATTGATAATAGGTTAATGATTGATGATCAAAATATAGCGAACTTCTTTCCTAATATCCACTGGTTTTTGCGTCAGATTTGGGGGAAGGCATTTAGACTTTCCGTGTTAAGAAAATATGATATTCAGCATCCTGATATTCCATACGGAGCCGATACAGTATTCACTATGGATTATGTAGCTAATAGTTCCAAATATGTTTTTATCCCTACAATAGGTATGAAGTACTATTACTTTGATGGTAGTAGTTCGTACATTTATAAAGATGGCAGAGAGATTTCTGACTTGCTTTTATACCAAAAGGCTTTATCTACTGTTTCTGCTAAATGTGACAGGCTCCCATATTCGACCATAGATTTTATGAATAATGTATATTTACATGCAATAATAGATTCTTTGAATGTGCTGATAAACTCCGATTTTAATCTGGCCAAAAAATTGCAACTGACAATCAGCATTTTTAAAATGTTTGAAGAGAACACCATCAGCATTTCTCAGAATTTATCTGAAGAGTATAATAATCTCAAAAAAAATACTTTTCACGCATATATTTCGCTTATCAATGAGCATCCGGATCTTTTTAATAAAGATAATTGCCCGGAAATTCAGAAATTTGTTCTTTTTTATAATAGTCAGTTAAATTTTTGGTTTTCGGATGAATTTGATTGGTGGCTACGCAATTATGCACCATTAATAGAAAAAATAGCATTTAAAGAATATCAATTATTGTTCAACATGCTTATAAAGAATAAAGATGCGATTTTATTATACCCTAATGCAACAAAACAACATTTACTAATGTTGCTTCAAAAACTTGCTGCCACTCTAGAACGAGAAGAAGACTATATTTTCTTTTCATTAGAATTGATTTGGACCAAAATTAAACTAAATGATTTTGCTTACGCTGAAAGTGAATTAGCGGAATGGCAGTCTCTTTTGCCAAACAACAAACGTGTAAAGGAGTTATCATTATTATTATCCAATCAACAACAATTAGGTAAATAAACAAGTGTATTATCTATGTAATAAAGGAGATTTCATTATGCTATCATTTGACGAAGAATATAGACAACTTCTATCCGATAATAACTTCGAAGAAGAAATCCGAAAACGCTGTGATTTACAAAAACGTCTATCATCAACACCGACTTTTCTGTTTGGTGCTTCTTGGATTGGAGATTTTATATATGATAGTCTATTGAGCATGAAGGTGAATCCAACCGGTTTTATAGACAATTATGCCACAGAGTGTTCTCCGAAAGGCTATGGCCCCATTTATAGACCATCGTATGTCAAAGAGCACTATTCTGATTGTATAATCATCCTTACTCTAGATAAGGCTAGAGAAGAGGTCACAAATCAATTGATATCTCTTGGCTTCAACGAGAATCAGATTATCAATTATCGTTCTGTGAATATAATGGATATTGAACATTTTTCTCCTCTTTTGGATGGCTATAGGTGGGCATATGGCTTTTTCAAAGATGACTTATCAAAACAAATAATAATACAGAGACCGAAAAGAAAGAAAGTGACGCTCCGGCATTTGTCTTTGAGATTGAGA